>VHDF01000033.1 GCA_016871495.1 Verrucomicrobiota bacterium
TTGCGTGCGGGTGTAGAGCGTGACGTTGGGGTAAATGTGGCTCTCCTCGCCGATTTCGCAGTGGTCGCCAACGACCACTCCGGGGTGGAGCACCACACGGGGGCCGACCAGGGTGGCGGCGCCGATCACACAACGGGCTCCCACATGGGCCGAGGGATGAATCGACGCCGAGGGGTCCACGGCGGCGGTTGGATGAATGCCGGGCGGAATGGCCGGTTCGGGAAAGAACAGCGGCAAGATCTTGGCAAACGCGATGCGAGCGTTCTTGACCTGGATGACGATCTTCTTTTCGGATTTGAACGCGCCATCGACCATGATTCCGGCGGCGGCGCTGCGTTCGGCTCGATCGAAGTAGGTCTGGTTCTCGGCGAAGGTGAGGTCCCCTGGCCGGGCGGACCCTGCGGGGGCGAACCCGGTGAATACGAAGGCGGGATCCCCGCGCACTTCGCCATCGAGATGGCGGGCGATTTCAGCGGCGGAAAGAGGCATCATGGGAGTGGGCTTAAGCATCAACATCCCCGGCGGGAGGCCACCGCGTTGCGTTCGCCGAGGGTTAAGATCTTGGGTGACCAGGAGGAGGCTCGTGGAGAGTCGATCCAGGCGAAACTCATGATGGTCAACCGGTCACCCGTTTGTCCCAGGTGCGCGGTGGCGCCATTGAGGATGATTTCGCCGGAACTCGGCTTTCCGGGGATGGCGTAAGTCTCGAATCGCTCTCCGTTGGCGAGGTTGCTGACGAGGATACGTTCGTGGGGAACGAGGCCGGTCAGATTCATCAACTCGGAATCGATGGTAAGGCTTCCTTCGTAGTCAAGGCTCGCTTCGGTCACGGTCGCGCGGTGAATTTTCGATTTTAGGATTTGGATCTGCATGAACGGCGCAATGCTCTCCACTGTGACGGCTCGGGACGATGCCGCCTTCGGCTTGGCGAAGCCCGGAGTCGCGAGAGGGATTTGGAGTCCTTCATTGACTCGAAAATCGGCGGTCACTATAAGAGCCGCAGATCCTGTTTCAATCTCAACTTTACCAAGCATTTTCACGATATGGGCACCACGCTGAGAGTCGGTATGATCGGTTATCGTTTCATGGGCAAGGCGCATTCCAACGCCTGGCGCCAAGCCTCCCATTTTTTCCCACTCAAAGCCGGAATCGAAATGAGCACGATCTGCGGACGCGATCCCCAAGGGGTCGAAACTGCCGCGGCCCAGTTGGGATGGAAATCCGCGTCCACCGACTGGAGGAAGGTTGTCGAGGACCCGAACATCGACATCGTGGATATCAATACTCCCAATGATTCCCATGCCGAGATTGCGATCGCCGCGGCTCGGAACGGCAAGCACATCCTTTGCGAGAAGCCCCTGGCCCTGACGGTCGCTCAGTGTGAGCAGATGCTGGCCGCTGCGAAAAAGGCCAAAGTGGTCCACATGGTGTGCCACAATTACCGCCGCATTCCGGCCATCGCCCACGCCAAGCGCATGATCGAGGAAGGCGCGCTGGGCGCGATTTACCATTACTACGCCCGCTACGCGCAGGACTGGATCGTGGATCCGAATTTTCCCCTGGTCTGGCGGTTGCAGAAAGGCGTCAGCGGCAGTGGCACGCATGGCGACATCAACGCGCACATCATCGATCTCGGGCGCTATCTGGTAGGTGAATTCAGCGAGGTTTGCGGGTTGATGCACACCTTCATCAAGGAAAGACCCATCGAAGACGGCGGCGGTAAAGGCGACGGTTTGGGCGGGAAAGGGGGGAGGAAGATGGGCAAGGTTACCGTGGATGACGCGGCGATGTTCATCGGACGCTTTAAGAATGGCGCCCTGGCAAATCTCGAGGCCACGCGTTTCGCCCTGGGAAGAAAGAACCACATTACGATCGAGATCAATGGGAGCAAAGGTTCTCTCAGCTTTGACTTCGAGGACATGAACCGGCTCAAGTTTTTCAACAACGAAGATCCAGGCGATCGCCAGGGATTTCGCGACATCCTCGTGACTCAGCCCGGCGGGGCGCATCCGTATGTGGGTGCCTGGTGGCCTCCCGGCCATATCCTCGGCTACGAGCACACGTTCGTTCACACGGTCGCAGACTTCGTGAACGCAGTCGTGGATGGCAAGCCGGTCCAACCCACCTTCGAAGACGGTCTTCGCAATGAACGCGTGCTCGAAGCGGTCGAGGCATCCGCCAAGTCCCGTCAGTGGGTTAAGGTGTAGTTCTCCGCTCTTGTGATTTGCACTGAAAGCGGCGGTCGCAAGGCCGCCGCTGCTTTGTCGTTCTGATCGGCAGGTCTGCGAAGGACGGTGACGATTACCCTCGCGACTCACTTGATGCTGAAGTTACTCACCGTTCCGCACCACGGCCCGACGGAGTTTTTTGGCTGAAATGGCGATTCAGCAGCGTCGAGATGCGCAAAAGTTGGGGCGCCAGAGGGCTGGCGCACTCCAAGACCTTGCGGATTCTCCACCCGCCCGGTTCGGAGGGATGGGCGAGGTTCTATCCCTCGTCCCTACCCCTCTGGACATTTGCGGATGCTCCGGGGTGGGGCTGAGCGGCGAAAAGCCCTTTGACCTTCTACCCGGAAGAGGGGAGAGTGTTCTGGTGGATCGAGCGTTTGCCTCAAGCAAGCGCGAGCCACACCTAAATCCATTCTGTTGTTCTATGGACGCTCGTTCCCAATTCCTTCTGAGCCTGCTGCTTGGTTTCACTTTGTGGTCTGGCCCAGGTATCCCTTGCGCTCTCGCCGTCGATCCCCAAGCTCCCACGTTGGGTTTGATCCCGGATCAATCCACCAGCCAGGGTGTTCCGTTGGAAATTTCCCTGGAGGTGCGCGATGCCGATACTCCTTCGTCCGGCCTCGCCCTTTCCGCCGCGGCGGATAACACCGCTCTATTGCCTGCCGGGTCCCTGCGCATTTCGGGAGGGCTGGTTTCACCGCGCCTGGAGATCCGGCCCGCGATCACTCAGCGCGGAGTCTCCGAGATTACGGTGGTGGCGCGAGATTCCGACGGGTTGTCGGCCGTCCGCCAATTTCGACTGACGGTGACGGCCCGGAATGTTCCGCCCGAAACGACGGGCATTCCCGATCAGTCCATCCGCGAGAATGAATCCACCTCCGAGCTCAAGTTTTTTGTGGCGGACGAGGAGAGTTCCTTTGAAAGCCTGAAGCTTTCCGGACAATCCTCCAATCCGGTGCTGGTCCCCTCCAGCGCGTTCGTGTTCGCCGGTGCGGGCTTTCAACGGTCCGTGGTCATTCGTCCCGCCCCGGGTCAGTCCGGCGAGGCGGAGCTGGCTGTGCTGGTGACCGATCCCGATGGCGGCACGACACCTATCCGATTCAAACTTCGGGTGATCCCGATTCATCAGAAGCCCACGGTGAGCGAAGTGCTGGATGTCACCCTGGAATCGACGACTGGCGCGGTGGTGGCCATTCCCTTCACCGTGGGTGATCCTGATTCTCCCTTGGAGAAGCTGAAGGTTTCGGCTCAATCCTCGGATCCTTCGTTCTTGCCGAATGGCGCGCTGCGACTCGACGGTGAGGGTGCTCACCGCGTTCTCCGCATCGAGCCCCGGGCGGGCAGGGCGGGTTCGAGTCGGATCGAGTTGACGGTGCGGGATGATCGTGACGCCACCGTCTCCACCTCCTTCGAGTTCCGGGTTTTGTTGGACGCGGAGAATGCAGTTCCGGCGGACTTCAACGGAGACGGTTTTCCGGACATCGTCCTGGAGGACCGGGATGGATTTCTCGCCTGCGCGTTTTTGCAGGATCGTTTTCTGGTGGGCAGCGCCTTCTTTGATCCGTCGCACATCGGCGACCGTGCCTGGCGTTTGATCAACACGGCGGACTTCAACCAGGATCGAAAGCCCGATCTTTTGTTCCAGCACCGGGACGGTGATCTGGCGGCGTGGACGATGGACGGGGTGCGGATGAAGGGTGTGTTGAATTTTTCGCCTGCACGTCACAATGAACCGGGGTGGTTTTTGATCACGATGGCGGATATTTACGGCGATGGCACACGCGATTTCTTTTTCCAACACGCGGACGGAAGACTTTCGGCCTGGTTAATGAACGGCACGACGCTGTCCGCCAGCGCTTCTTTGAATCCGGGTGCGGTGCAGGACGCGCGGTGGCGCTTGGTCGGCAGTTCTTATCTGAATTCGGATGGGCATCCCGACCTTCTTTTTCAGCATCAGGATGGGACATTGGGTTATTGGAAGTTATCGGGGCTCCGGTTGATCGAGCCGGGGCTGTTGCAGCCGAGTCATCCCGGCAGCGGATGGCGGGTGGTGGTCGTGCAGGATTTTGACCAGGACGGAACACGCGACTTAATGTTCCAGCACGACGATGGGTCCCTCGGGATTTGGTACCTGAAGGGCACGACCCTGCGCGAAGCCCATTTTGTGGACCCCTCGAATCCGGGCATCCATTGGCGAGTTGCGGGGCCACGGTAGCGAGCGAGTGGATTCTCCCTCATGACCTTGAGGCGTTTGGCGCTGGTGCTGGCGTGCGTCTTTCTCGCGGCCGGCTGCTCGACTTATTCTGTCAAGCCCCTCACCGTTCCGTTGGTCAGCAAGTGGGATCGCTTTGAGATGACCCTGCAAAGCCGTGCTGCTTATGTGAATCCCGTGCAGGATACTGGACTCGAGGCCGTCTTCATTGGGCCGAGCGGTGAAGTCCACAAGGTGGATGGCTTTTGGGATGGAACAAACACCTGGCGAGTCCGCTTCTCTCCCAATGAAATCGGGTCTTGGAAGTATGAGACCTATTGTGCCAATCCGGCCGATGGCGGTCTCCATTTGCAGACGGGACGATTCCTGTGCACCGCGCCCAAGCATGAACATCGGTTCGCCCGGCACGGCCCGGTTCGAGTCCATCGATCGGGCCGTTATTTCGAGCATGAGGACGGCACTCCGTTTTTTTGGATGGGAGACACCGCTTGGAGCGGCCCGTTGAAAGCGGAGGATCACGAATGGGACCTCTATCTGGGGGAGAGGAAGCGGCAGGGTTTTACGGCGGTGCAATGGGTATCCACGCAGTATCGAGCCTCACCGGATGGGGACCAGAACGGTGAATTGGCCTACGCGGGGGATCACCGCATCATCCTTAATCCGCGTTTCTTCCAGCGTCTGGATCGCCGGGTGGAAGCGATGAATCGGGAGGGGTTTTTGAGCGTGCCCGTGATGCTGTGGGACAACCCGGGCCGCGCGGGTTCTCGGAGCAGTCCGGGTTCGGCATTGCCGGAGGATCAGTTGATTGTCCTGGCGCGGCATCTCGCGGCGCGCTGGAGTGCGAACCATGTGATCTGGTTGGTGAATGGCGACGGGGACTATCGGGGAGGGCGCGCGGAACGCTGGAAGCGGGTTGGGAGGGCTGTGTTTGGAAACATTTCCCACGCTCCTGTTTCCCTGCACCCGGGCGGAAGGCAGTGGGTTTGGGACGAGTTTCAAAGCGAGCGTTGGCTCGACATTTGCGGATACCAAAGCGGCCATAACGAACGGGAGGACAACGTGCGATGGATACATTCCGGGCCTCCCTCGACCGCGTGGCGGAGGCCGCCGTTCCGTCCCTTCCTCAGTCTGGAAGCGCCCTATGAGAATCATGGGGGTGCGGATCGCAAACCGATGGGAGCGTTTGTTGTTCGCCGGGCACATTACTGGTCGCTTCTGAACGCGCCGACGTGCGGTGTGGTTTACGGCGGGCATGGGGTTTGGGGTTGGGATGATGGATCGGGGCCGCCTTTCGATCATCCCGATACCGGGACACCATTGCCGTGGTTTCGAGCGATGCGGATGGAGGGAGCCGAGCAAATGGGGTTCCTGGCGCGCTTCTTCACCAGCCTTGATTTTAACCGTTTGCGTCCCGCCCCGGGGATCCTGCGAGGCCAACCTGGCGAGCGCTCGCCGCACCAGTTCATTTCATGCAGTCAATCGGAAGACCGTGCTTTGACGGTGATCTACACTCCGGAGTCCACCGACATTTTGTTGAGTCCAGCGGGCCTGCCCCATGATTTTCGAGCGAACTGGTTCAATCCACGGCATGGCGGCTACCATGCGGCGAAGGCCGAGTTTCGCGGTGAAGCCGTTGGCTTTTCGCCGCCGGGCGGTGGAGACTGGCTCTTGAAAATCGAAGCGGACCGTTCACTTGAACGGCAGAATCGTTGAGGCCAGCCAGCACACCAGCAGGCCGGAGACGGAATTGACCGTGACGACCACGGTCCAGCTGCGGAGGGTTTCCTTTTCGGTAAAGCCGCTCAACTTGCCGACGACCCAGAATCCGCTGTCATTCATCCAGGAGAGGAACATGGCGCCAAATCCGATGGACATGAAGATGTAGATCGGATGAAAGGGAAGTCCGTCTCCGGAACTCATGATCGGGTAGACCATCGCGGCGGTGGTGAGCATGGCGACGGTGGCCGAACCTTGAGCCACCCGGATGACCGCGGCGATGGCCCAGGACAAAAGGATGAGATTCACGTTCTTGCCTGCCACGAAAGCCTGGACCGCTTCACCCACGCCGGCATTCTTGAGCATCAGTCCAAAGGCGCCGCCGGCGCTGGTAATCAAGATAATCACGCCACCTGTCGCGAACGGGCCCTCTGAGAGTTCGCCGATTTTGGCCAGGGTGAAACCCCGTTGCTTCATCAACACGCCCACGGCGAGAAGAGCGCCAATGAAGAGGGCGATATTGCGGTTGCCGGCGAATTCGCCCCAGCGATACAGCGCCGGATTCATGCCGTGGGTGGGGCGCAGCTCGGACGGAAATCCGTCTTCGATCGTCATGCGATTGAATCGCGCGAGATTCTCGCCTTCCAAGCGATAGGTCTTCATTGCGGTTGTCTCCGCTCGCAATTGAAGACCCGCGAACGTGTTGGTCAGCAGAACCCGGTCCGTGTCCATGACCCGGTTGAGTTCTCCCACCATTGATTCCACCAACACCCGGGACAGGGGCCCCTTGTCCCCGTGTTCTTCCAACTGACGGCGGGCTTTGGAACTGAACTGCTGGTAAACATGTTTGGAGATCGGGCCCTCACCGGTCCTCAGTTTTCGGGAGAGCGCCTGAGGATCCTTCAAATCCGGCGCGTCGAAGGATTTGCCTTGGATGGCCGTCAAGGTTGAGGCGAGCGAGATGAGAAAGATGGGCAACAGGACCGGCAGGATGGACCAGAAAAAGGGCGGCAGCTCGGACTCGGGACGATCGGCGGTAGCCTTGAGTTGGGCGAAGTTCACTCCGGAGTTTTCCCGCAAGGGGATGTCCATGCGGGCATTGATCCAATTTGCGACCAGCCAGGAACAAGTCGCGGGGATGAATCCCACGACGGTTCCCACCATGATTGTCAAACCCAGGTCGAGTTTGAGGCTTTCGGCCATGGCGAGTGGACCCGGGTGCGGAGCGACGAGTGAGTGGGTCACCGTGCCGCCGCAGCAGATGGCCATGATGTAAAGCAGGTAATCTTTGCCTGTCCGCATGCGCATGGCCACGGCGAGCGGAAGCAACAACATGAAGAACGTATCGAAGAATATGGGGATGGAGAGAATGTAGCCGCTGATGAAGATGGCCGCGCCCGCCCGCTTTTCTCCGAACACGCCGATAAAGCGCCGCACCACTTTATCCGCCGCGCCACTTTCCATCAGGCACATGCCGATAATGGCGGCGAGCGCGATGACCACGCCGATCTTGCCTGCCGTGACTCCGAATTCCGTCGCCGTCAATTCGACGGCTTGGACGATATGGCTGCGGTCCGGCTCGCCCGGCAATTTGGTGGAGAGCATTCCGGCCGTGATGGCGGCCAGGATCAAGGCCATGAAAGCATGGACCTTGAGGACGGTAATGAGCGTGATGATGACGCCGACGCTGATCAACAGGACGATAAACGGCCAGTAGTCTAGGGTGGGCGCCGCCGCTTGAGCGAGGTGAGCGATCATGGTTGCGGGAACTGGCGTAGTGCATCCTCAAACCCGCTGCCGGGTCAACCTCGAAACGGCGGATCGAGAATTTCGACTAGGAAGAGGCCATGGATCCGCAGCGATCCATGGCAAGATCCTGGCCGCAGAATTCCTTCTCAACTTTTGATGGATCACCCTGCGGATACCCCTCCACGGTCGGTCGGCCTTTGACGCTCAAACTTTTGCCCATCTCGACGCTGCTGAATTGCCATTGCCAGGTTCAAACCTGCTTGCGGGAAGCTGCTTTGACGTTCCACCGTCCCTGGATGGGTCGCGGAGTCTGGATCATCTGGCAATCCGGTTCCGGACGGCGACGATACCACCGGTCCACCGGGTCGCCCAAGCCTGTGCATCCGGGAGGGATGCCAGCGTCGAAGGTGCCCATACCCGGCGTGTGCGGGTTTCAGGTCTGCAGGGCGGATTCTTCATGGGCAAGGGGCGGACCGCTCGTCCCTGAGCTTCCCGTGTATCCCGAAGTGGTCTTTCGTGTGGCGCAGGCTGCCCAGCCTGCCGTATCGCCGACTGCCAGTCGGCCCGGCGGGTGAAGAACGAGGCCCTTCCATGCGCTCCACGCGCCGGGTTTCCTTCGTCGCCCCGCAGGCTGGGCAGCCTGCGCCACAGCAGACAGGGCTGTCTGCGTTACAGCGACAACCCGGTCACCGACAACCTCTGGAGGCACCGCTGAGCTTCAGGCCTCCTGCCTTCTTGCAGCGAACATCTGCGGAGACGGGAATATGCTTGAGACCACTGCAGCCGATTCCCCCTATGCAGGCCGTTGATCATTCGGAGCTGATACTCCCGTGGTGGCTCAAGAGACAACTCGAACGCATTGCATCTCAGGTCATGAGTGCTGGAGATTGGACCTGCCAGGCGCACTGGCCCCGCTGCGACCCCTTCCGGGGTCGACGACGCTGTCGTGCTCAGGATCCGGGGGTGGGGCTCGTGCCTCACGCCACCCCGGGCCAGGACGTCTGATCCTACGCGGATCCGAGGTGTTGTTTGAAGAATGCGAGGGTGCGTTCCCAGGCGAGTTGCGCGTTCTTTTCGTCGTAGCGGCCGGTGGAGTCGTTGTGGAAGCCGTGGTTGCACTTCGGATACATGTGCATGGTGTAGTTCACTCCGGCTGCCTTCAGGTCCGCCTCATATTCAGGCCAAGTGTCATTGATGCGTTGATCCAGTTCCGCCAACTGGATGAGCAATGGAGCCTTGATGTGCTTGCGCACTTCCCTGGCCGCGGGCGTGCCGTAGAACGGGACTCCCGCATGGAGCGTATCGGGCACGACGGCGGCAAGCATGTTCACGATGTAGCCGCCGAAGCAGAAACCCACCGCCCCCAGCTTGCCGTTGCACAACTCGTGCGATTTCAGAAATTTCGCGGCCGCAATAAAATCCTGCTCGATCTTCGCCCGCTCCATTGAACTTTGAAGCGTCCGGCCTTCGTCGTCATTGCCGGGATAACCCCCTTTCGGGTGAAGGGCGTCCGGCGCGAAGGCCACGAAACCCGCTTTGGCGACGCGCCTGGCCACGTCGGCGATGTAGGGATTCAACCCGCGGTTCTCATGGATGACCAGCACGGCTGGGGCCTTCCCTTTGATCGATGCGGGAACGACCAGGTAGCCGCGTCCTTCCCCGTGACCGTGCGGGGAGGGGAAGACGGCAAAGCGGGCCTTGATGTCCGGATCGTTGAAGGACACCTGCTCGGCGTTGGCGTAATTCGGCATCAACGCGGAGAGAAGGATGTTCATGGAGAACCCAGCCGCAGCGAGGGTGGAAAGGCGGTTCATGAACGTGCGCCGGTCGATGATGCCATGCGCGTATTCGTCGTACCAATCAAAGGCTTCCTGAGGGATTGGCGGGTGGGGGATGGGTTTGGGTTCCTCAACGGGTATTGGGTTCATGGTGGATTCAGGGGTGGCAGGGTTGGCTTGGAGGGTTTCTTCGCGGGCTAGGGCGCTGCGGAACAGAGTTCCAAGGCCCAGAGTTCATTGCGCCATCGTTCAACCTCGGCTTGTGGCAACGGACGAAGAGGACGGTGGAAATGGGGAGTGGAAAGCTTGCCCATCAGCCTGCGGCACACGTTCAGGCGTCGCTGAGTTCTGCGACCTGAATCTCCGAAGTTGTGAACGATTCGAGCCAGCGGAGCGAGCCGTGGCTGGGTTTTCTTGGCGTCAATCGACGCGTCCTTGTGAAAGGCGCACAGCGTTGCCGGGGGGACGCCGGACCCTGCGTGTTCTTTCCAGTTCATGGCGGAAGGATGACGTTAGCTGAGTACCGGACCCGGACAACGAAATTCCGATCCCCCGCGTCCATGGCCGTGCATCCCGATGTCGTTGGTAGGGCGGGCCTGTCCCAGCCCGCCGCCCACGGGATGCAAAACATCATGCTCCGGCGGCGCGCCGGGACGGACGCGCCCTACCTGCATCACCGGCAACATCGGGATGCGCCGCGTCCATGGTCGGTGAATGGGCGGTTGGCCGGACCTCGCCTTTCCCGGCGTGTTCCACGCGCAAGTGAGTCGGCGGCGCTGTTCTCCCGTTGCGGAGTCGATCCGAGGTGAACGGGTTCGCTCTGGCATTCACCTCGCGCGTCGAACAAGGCAAGCGCGCCTGCAGCCACTCCTGGAAGCGACCTGAAGGCCGCGCGCATGCCGCGCGCGTCGCCGGCAGCCGGCGGACGCACACTCTGTCCGGGGTGCTCGTGCTTTACACCCCTCGTCCACCCCCGGTAAGGTCAACGCAATAACTCACAACGCATGGCAAAAGCAGCTGTTGAAATGGCGGTGGAATCGGCGTTCATGGATTTGCCGGACACGAAGACCCTAAAACTCCGTTGGCCCGAGGGTTACGAAATCGATTTCAAGACGGGACAATTCATCACCCTTTCGTGGCCGGATACTCCCGGCTACCGGCGCGCCTATTCGCTTTCCTCCTGCGCGCTCGACCGCGGTTTTTATGAAGTGACCGTCAAACGGGACGGCAAGATGGGGACGAGAATCGTGGATTGGGCCAAGGATGGCGACCGGATGCTGGTGTTGCCGCCGGCGGGCAAGTTCCTGCCGGTTTACGAGCCTCAAAAACATCTCATCTGCATCGCGGGAGGCTCAGGCGTGACGCCCTTTCGCGGTTTCGCACGGGAGGCGACACTGCGCGAATTGGAGACCGAGATTACGGTCCTCTACAGCGTGCGCACCACCAACGACATCATTTTCCGCGACGAATTCAAGCAACTTGACCAGGACAATCCGCACTTTCGATTTGAAGTCACCTGCACTCGTCTGCATCCGGACGATCCCTGGACGGGGCGACGCGGGCGCATCACGGCGGAATGGATCAAGGAATATGTCCAGAATCCTGCCGAAACGGTCTTTTATGCCTGCGGGCCCAATGCTCTGGTCGACTCCATTGAAAAGGTGGTGCTGGGCGATTTGGGCATTCCGAAAGCACAAATGCGGACCGAGAAGTGGGGTTGAGTCCGGCCGTGCGAGCAGACCATGTTGAAACGAACGACACTTTTTTCCCAGCACCAGAGACTCGGCGCGAGGCTGGTGGATTTCGGCGGTTGGGAAATGCCGGTTCAGTATTCGGGCATTCTCGACGAGCACCAATGTGTTCGGCGCCACGCCGGGTTGTTTGACATCGCGCATATGGGACAAGTCGCGGTGTCGGGTCCGAAGGCGGAACCTTTTCTCCAGGCGCTGTTGACCAACGATGTTGGGCGATTGCAGATCGGCCAGGGACAATACACCTTGATGTGTCTTCCGGATGGAGGTGTGGTCGATGATTTGTATTTGTACCGGCTCGAACAAGATCATTATTGGCTGGTGATCAACGCGTCGAGGGTGGAGCCCGATCTGGTTTGGATGCGTGGTCGGCAGCAGGAATCGAATTGGGGTGATGGAGTGACGGTGCGAGATGAGTCCGGCACGTGGGGAGCGGTGGCGATCCAGGGACCTCGTTGCCGGGAAGTGTTGGAACGCGCTCTGGGTCGATGGAACGGAGAACGGATCGTTGAACTGTCGAAAAATCGCATTGCGACTGGGACATTCGATGGACATCCTCTGCGAGTGGCCTGCACCGGCTATACTGGAGAAGATGGATTCGAAGTGATGGCGCCGCATGCCGCGCTGCCCGTTCTCTGGGAAAACTTTCTCGCTCAAGGAACGGACGCGGGAATCAAGCCTTGCGGACTCGGGGCTCGCGATTCGCTGCGATTGGAGGCCTGTTATCCACTTTACGGACACGAACTTTCGGAAACGATCAGCCCCGTGGAAGCGGGCTTGGGCTTTTTCGTGGCGTGGAAGAAGGGCAGTTTTACGGGGGCCGAGGCCTTGCGGGCTCAAAAGGCGGAGGGAGCACCGAGAAAGATCATCGCGATCAAGATGGTGGCGGGATCCGCGCCGCCGAGGGGAGGATACAAGGTCTGGAGCACGGGACCGGCGTCGCGTCCGATCGGTGAACTGACCAGCGGAGGGGTGAGTCCGACCCTGGGCACGGGCATCGGTTTGGCCTTGGTAGAGAGGGCATCGGTTGAAATTGGAGGTCCGGTTGGCGTGGAGATTCGAGGCAAGCGGTACGGGGCGGAAGTCGTAAAAAAGCCGTTTTATCGAAAACCGGTTTGACCTTCGCAAGGTCGAGGCTGCAATTCTTACTTATGTCGAACGTTCCGGACGGATTGAAATACGCCAAATCCCACGAATGGGTGAAGGTGGAGGGTGGGGCGGCGGTGGTGGGGATTACCGACCATGCGCAGCACGAGTTGACCGACGTGGTGTTTGTGGAACTTCCCCCGCTGGGGGCGAGTGTGAAAGCCGGCGCGCCCTGCGCCGTGGTCGAGTCCGTCAAGACCGCGAGTGACATTTACAGTCCGGTGACGGGGGTTGTCCGCGCCGTGAACCCCGCCCTGACCGGAAACCCGGCGTTGGTGAACAGTGATCCTTACGGGGAAGGGTGGTTTTTTAGAGTGGAATTGGCATCGGCGGACGAAGTCGCGGGATTGCTTTCTTCCGACTCTTACCGCGCGCAAATCGGGGGTTGATCGCGCGGGTCTTTGGGGGTGCTGATGATTTGGGTCAGTTGCGAAAGCGCGCGGCTTGTGCGTTAATGGAAGCCATGAAATGCAGGTCATTGGCGGGGATTCTTCTTATTTGGGGTTGGGCTCTGGCCTTGGGCGGGGCTTTCACCGAGGTTCGAGCGGGAGCGGTGACTGCGGAGATCTTCCAGAACCCGAGCGGTGTCTCTGACCTTTCGACCGCAGCCGAAGAACGAGGTGCCCGTCTCGCGGATCAGCGATCCCGGGTCTTGGGTGGGGCGGCGGTGATGCTGGCTGCGAACAAGGCGGTGGACACTCCGAGCCGGGGGGGCGGTCCGCCTGGAGTGATGATGGCGGAGGCTCTCTCGACGATTACGGGGATCGCCATCTCGCCTTTGCTGGGGGTTGGGGCTGTTGGGGCCTGGCACTATTTTCAAACTCCGTCTGAAAAACGCGGCCGTCTATCGTGGTACGCCCAGCCTTGGTTTTGGATCCCGGCGTTGATTTTGGTTTCGGTTTGTATGGCCAAGGATTCGCTGGGTCCGGTGGTTCCCACCGCCTTGAAAAAGCCGTTGGACGTCGCGGAGGTGTTCGAGAACAAGTTCAGCGCATTGATCGCGACCGGAGCCTTGATTCCGATTCTGGGCACGGTTTACCGGACGTTTCAGATCGATGCGGCGTTCGCGGGGTCCGGTCTGGCCTTCATCGACGGGGCGCAACTGTTCAGCATTCTCATGGCACCGGTCGCTTTCACCGCGTTCGTCGTGGTGTTCCTGGCCTCTCACGTGATCAACGTCCTGATCTTGATCAGCCCTTTTGCCACGGTGGACGCGGGGCTGAAGGTTTTCAGGGCGTTCCTTTTAGGCACCGTGACGGCGACATCCTTCGCGAGTCCGAAAGTCGGCGCCATCTGGTCACTCGTCCTGGTGGTGTTGTGTTATGGACTGGCGGGGTGGTCGTTCCGGGTTTTCATCTTCGGCACGGTATTTTCATGGGACATCGTATCGCGTCGGCGCCATTGGTTTCGTCCATCGGGCGAGGCTGCCTGGGCCTTTCTCTCGCGTGAAGTTGAGAAAGTGCCGGTGCGAACCTTCGGCAAGCTGACGCCGCGCGAGGGTGGCGGACTGGTGTTCGCTTATCGTCCCTGGCTGGTCTTGGCGGAACGGCGGCTGGAGTTGACGGAAGGCGAATGGCGGGTGGGTCGGGGTGTGTTTCATCCTGAGATTCAGGACCGGCGGGACGGTGAATTCGAGACGCTGTTCAAACTTCCACCGCGCTACAAGGGCCACGAGGATTTGGTGGCGCAAGCGTGCGGGCTGCGCGGTTACGAGGAGATCGGGCTCATGGCCGCCTGGGTCTGGCTGAAGGAACTTTTTGGTTTTCGAAGTGCTCGGAATCGAGTGCCAGCCTGACGGATCAGAATTGAAATTCCTGGCCTGCCCTTCAATCCCTGGAGAAGAGTGCAGGAATCCTGGCCTTGGGCCCCACTCCGCCGGGTTCGAAGCACAGATCGAACCCCACGTTCAACCGGCGTTTTAAGGTTAAATCAGTCGTTTTGTTGACATGATTGCTGTGGAGATGTCTGCATTGAGGCATCCCTGTGACCTTTTTGCGGAATGCCAAGCCTGCGTTGAGTGGGAGTCGTCGGTTCAAAGCAGGCTCAATCTTTTCAGGACACTCGCCAACGAGAGATCTGCTTGGCTTCGTTCTCGCCGTTCTCCTGAGCTCGGAAGGCTGCCGGCCCGAACTGCAGTCGGCGGAACCGCGGATTCGTGCACTGCACGTTCCGGTTGCGGGGAAGGAAGGATTTCAGTCGCTCGATCCGATTTCCTTGGGCGTGAACTTCACCAATCGGCTGAGTCCGGCGCTGTTGGCGAAGAATGCGAACCTCATGAACGGATCCGGCGTGGCCTTGGGCGACGTGGACGGGGATGGCTGGTGCGACGTGTATTTCTGCAACCTCGAGGGCAAGAACGCCTTGTTCCGAAATCTCGGGAACTGGAGATTCAAGGAGGTGACCCGTGAAGCAGGAATCGAAATCTCCGGCCAACTCTCGCGCGGCGCGGTCCTGGCGGATGTCGACGGTGATGACGACCTGGACTTGCTGGTGACCTTCAACGCGCAAGGGCTGAAGCTTTACCTGAATGACGGGCGGGGCCGCTTTGAAGATTCCACCTTTGCCGCGGGGCTCAGTTCAAGAATGGGAAGCACGAGCGTGGCGCTCGGTGACGTCGATGGTGACGGATTGCTGGATGTGTATTTGTGCAATTTCGGCGAAACCTCGATTCTTCGGGACGGGGGGGGGCGTGCATTACCGTATGGTCGACGGGCGTCCGGTCCCGGTGGGCCGGTTTGCCAACCGACTGCGTTGGATCGAGGGGAAGCTGGTGGAGTTGGGCGAACCGGACACGCTCTATGAGAATCGCGGCCAGGGCCTGTTCAAGGCGGTTCCGTGGGGCACACCGAGGTTTCGAAGACGCGATGGCACCGCCCTGGAAGCGCCGTGGGATTTTGGCTTGAGTGTGCAGTTGCGGGACTTGAACGGGGACCGCGCTCCCGATTTGTACGTCTGCAATGATTTTCAAACGCCGGATCGCATCTGGATCAACGATGGACGGGGCGCGTTTGTGGAAGCCGGTCCGGAGGCGTTTCGCCGAGTGCCGTTTGCCTCGATGGGAGTTGATGCCGCGGATATCGACCGCGACGGGCGGCCTGACTTGTACGTGGTGGAAATGCTGGCCACGGACCCGGTCCGGCGATTGCGCCAGACTCAAGGCGGGAGCCTGAAACCGCCGATGCCGGGGCCGCGACAAGCCATGCTTCAAGTTGCGAGAAACACTTTGTTTTGGAATCGAGGGGATGGAACCTGGGTGGAGATTGCCCATTATGCGGGGTTGGAGGCCTCCGATGGGTCGTGGATGCCTGTTTTTCTGGACGTGGATCTCGACGGTTACGAGGATATTATGGTGACAAACGGGCACACGCACGACGTGAACGATCGCGACATGGCTGCGAAGCCCAAGGCGGAACGGCCGAATGTTTTGTCCTATCCGAGCCTGCAGACTCCGAATTTGGCGTTTCGGAACCAGCGTGACCTTACTTTTCGGACCGCCGGACCGGAGTGGGGGTTTGATTCCAAGAAACTTTCCCACGGCATGGCCCTGGGCGATTTGGATGGGGATGGAGATTTGGATGTGGTCATCAACTGTTTGAATGACGCCCCCTTGATTTATCGCAATGAAACCAGTGAGCCGCGAGTGCACATCCGCTTGAGGGGACGTGGGGGGAACACTCGCGGGGTGGGTGCCAAGGTCACGGTCCGAGCCGAAGAATTGCCGCCGCAATGGCAGGAGATACTCGCGGGCGGTCGTTACCTGGCTTCCGACGATCCGGCGCGGGTTTTTGCGGCGGGCAAGGCGGGAGCCGCTGTGGAGATCGCGGTGGCTTGGCGGGGTGGGGGAGAATCGTTGCTCAAGGGGGTGCCGGCAAACAGCGCGGTGGAAATCGATGAACCCGAGACTGCTTCGGAGGGACAAGCGTCCAGCGCGGGTGAGTCAAGCGCGGCGGGACTCTTCGAGGAACGCCGGATTAACCTGGGGCGGAACACCACGGCGGAGGTTCCATTCAGTGTGGATGGGAATCCGGGATGGCCTTGGCAAGCGGAGCGGATTTTACCTTCGGTGGGGCTTGTGGATTTGAATCGGGAGGCACCTTTCCGTTTGTGGCATGGCGAGAGCGGCCCAGGATCAAAGGCCGTTTGGGAGCGGTCAGGATCGGGGGCCTGGCAGCGCGCCTCGGAGAATGCGACCACGGGTCCGTCGAGCGGAACGGAGGTAGTCGCGATTTTGGAGTGGGCGAGCCAGACCGGCTTGAGTTGGGCCGAAGCCCGGGTGGTGAATTCGGGAACGGATTCACCCCGAACCGAAATTTGGGTGAGTGAGCATGCGGGGCCGCCCCGCTGGCTGGCTGAGCTCGAAACGCGGCAGGTTCGATTTGCGGTGGGCGATTTTAACCGCGATGGAGTTTTGGATTTGTTTTGTGGAGCGGGATTTCGCGCGGGGCGTTATCCGCTCTCCGCGCGCTCGAAACTATTTGCAGGCGGGCGGACTGGTGAAGGTTTCGCGACGACCCTTGGGCCTTGGGAGTGGGACGCGGGTTTAGTTCGCGGCGCGGTTTTTTCGGACCTGGATGGGGACGGGCATGGGGAGTTGGTTTTGGCCACGGAATGGGGGTCACCGCGAATCTTCGGCTGGAGTGGGAACGGCGTGGTCGAACAAACCTCACGGTGGGGGATCGATCGGTTAACGGGGCTGTGGTCCTGTGTGACGTCGGGAGATTTCGATGGCGATGGCCGGATGGATTTGGCGTTTGGGAATTGGGGATTGAATTCAGAGTTGCGGACCCTGCCTGATCGACCCTTGCGATTGGTTCATTTCGAAACTCCCGCCGGCGGGATGAACTGGGTGGGTGTGGCTTCGTTGCACGCCGAGGGGACCTATCCCTTGTTTTCATTGAAAGAAGCCACGGACGGGGCACTGTGGATTTTGGGCAAGTTTCCCACTCATCGAGCTTACGCCGAAGCGGGGTTTGACCGCGTGGTGGCGGCGGAACCGGGGGAGGGCAGAGCATTTCAGGCCTCCATTCTGTCGAGCCTCGTGCTCCACAATCGGGGGAGTCGATTCGAGGCTCAAGCGCTCCCTCGCGAAGCTCAACGGACTCCGGTAAACGGGCTCTCGGCGGGAGATTTCGATGGCGACGGCTAGGTCGATTTGGTTTTGGCGCAAAATCATTTCGGCAGGAAACTGGAATCGGATCGCGAGGATGCCGGGCGCGGGTTGTGGTTGCGGGGAGATGGGAAGGGAGGGTTTAAAACCATGACTTCGACGGAGTCGGGCATGCGCTGGGATGGAGAACAGGCCGGGTTGGCCGCCGGCGACTGGGATCGGGACGGACGCCTTGATCTGGCGGTGGCCCAGACTGGAGACGAGGTCGTTTTGTTGCGCAATCGCAGAGGTGCGGCCGGCTTGCGCGTGCGGTTGGAAGATGGTCCCGGGAATCCCTGGGGAATTGGCGCGAGTGTTCGATGGACCGACACCCTGGGCATGTCGCCCCGCCACGCGGTGCGGGTTGGCCACGGATCCGGCGGCCAAGATGCGGCGGCGTTGATTTTAGCCATGCCCGCGGACGGAGGGTCGATGGAGGTGACTTGGCCCGGGGGTGAGCGCACGATGGCGCTGATTGAGAAAGGCACGCGGGAAATTCATTTGCGCCGTCCTCCGGGCAAAAAGGAAAGCGGCGGCCCAAAGTAGGGCCGCCGCTGTGGGTTTGGAATAAAAACTCCGGGTCTCGTTCGGGGAACGGAATTAACCGTGATACCCTTCTTCGCCGTGTTCCGTGAGGTCGAGTCCCATGGTTTCGACTTCCTCGGTCGGCCGCAAACCAACCACGGCCTTGACGATGAAGGCAATGACGGCGGTTGCCACCACGGGCCAGACGATCGCGACGCCAATGGCCTTGAGTTGCGACAGCAGCAATCCATCCGCCAACCCTCCCACGACCGGATTCGCGTCTTTGGTTGCCAGGAGTCCTGTCATGAGGGCGCCCAAGGTTCCGCCCACGCCATGAACACCGAAGGTATCGAGGGCATCGTCGTAACCCAGGATTTTCTTAAGATAAGCGCAGGCGAGGAAGGGGATGACACCCGCGACGACGCCGATGATCATTGCGCCCTTCGGGGTGACGAAGCCGCACGCGGGGGTAACCACCACCAGGCCGGCGACGATGCCAGAACAGAAGCCAAGGATGCTGGGCTTGCCTTTCAGGACATACTCCAGCATGCCCCAAACGAATCCCGCCGTGCCGGCGGCAAGCGTCGTCGTGGTGAACGCATTGGCGGCGATGCCATCCGCGGCCAGCGCGCTACCGGCGTTGAATCCGTACCAACCGACCCACAGCATGCCGGTGCCGACCATACAGAGCACCATGCTGTGTGGAGGCATCGGGGTCTTGCCGTAACCCAGGCGCTTCCCGAGGATGATGCAGAGGACCAGCGAGCTCCAGCCTGAGGTCATATGCACAACCGTTCCGCCGGCAAAATCAAGCGCTTTGATCTTGGCGTTCGGATTGAGAGGGCCGCACATGAGTCCGTCCGTCGCCCAGACCATGTGGGCGAAGGGGAAATAGACGGCGAACATCCAGAGGAGCACGAACAGTATGATGGCGGAGAACTTCATGCGTTCGGCGATGGCGCCGACGATCAACGCCGGAGTGATAATCGCGAACGTGAGCTGGAAAATGGCCCAGACGTTATTGGAGATCCAGTGGTAGCCTTGCCCGACCCCATTGCCATCGACGCCTTTGAAGAAGGCCATGTCGAGATTGCCGAGGAAAGGCGAGCCCGTGGAGAAAGAAAGGCTGTACCCGCAAATGAACCAGAGGATGGTCACCAGACCCGCGATGCCGAGACATTGCGCCATGACGGAGAGCACGTTCCGTTTGCGGACCAAGCCGCCGTAGAAAAGGGCGAGGCCGGGCAGGGTCATGAACAGCACGAGTGCCGTCGCGGCCATTTGCCAGGCATTGTGGCCGGGTCCAGGGCCGGCGACTTTGCTGGGCGCGTTGGTTTGCCGGGCGACGTTGTTCATGTACGACTCGAGGTCGGCAAGGCGGTCCTCGACCGTCGGTTCTTTGGCCGGGGCATCGGCGGCCAGGCCGATCATGACGGGGAGCAGGAGCAAGGCGAGCGAGAGGGAATAGAGGAAAATCTTTTTCATGATAGGATGGAGAGAGATGTTTTTCGGGGGGGCGGAGAATTAAATGGCCTGGTCTCCTTTTTCCTCGGTTCGAATGCGGATCGCATTTTCAACGGGGGACACAAAGACTTTGCCGTCGCCGATTTTTCCGGTCTTCGCCGCTTTGATGATGGCGCCGACCGCCGCGTCCACGCGTTGATCCGCGATGATCAGTTCAAGTTTGATTTTGGGCAGGAAATCCACGGTGTATTCGCTTCCCCGGTAGATTTCTGTGTGGCCTTTTTGGCGTCCGAATCCTTTCACTTCGGAGACGGTCATGCCCTCGATGCCGACTTCGGCGAGGGCATCCTTCACGTCTTCGAGCTTGAAGGGTTTGATGATGGCTTCGATTTTCTTCATGCGGATGTTCAGTGTTCGAGGCGCCAGCTTCGCGGGCTGGAGCCGGTTTCAAGGCGAACCCATCGGACTCGTTTTCGGAACGGCGAGAGGCTTTGAAAACCGAGGTTCGACGATCGCGGATTCTCCTTTAGCAACCCGTCTGCCAACTCGCATGAATGCTGGACATGGAAGGGGTTAACTCGTTGCCAACACGGGTTTTGAGAAGTTGGAATGAAAACCAACCCCAGGCGGGATGATGGCGCGATTTGAACAGTCTGTGTTTTTTTAGCCAGGAGTGGGTCTGAGGAAGCAGGACAAATCGAAACAGACCCGGTCGGCGATCCATCGTACTGTTGAAAAATTTGGAGTCTTCCGACCTGTCCGCGCGCTGCGGCTGGTCTCCGACACAGCCGCGCTCCTCAAAATGAGAGTGGCGGCGTAAAATGGGCTTGCGTGGAGAATTCGGGCGACGCGAGCATTCCCGGGTCACGAACTGACCTCAACACCACTCCCACTTTATCACCATGAGCGCCGAATCCCGTCTTGCCGAATTGAAACTCGAACTTCCTCCAGCGCCCAAGCCCATTGGGGTTTACAAGCCCTTGGTGATCTGCGGTCACCTGGCCTATGTCTCGGGCCATGGACCTCTGCGTTCCGACAAGAGTTTGATCGCGGGCCGCATCGGGGAAGGTTACGACCTGGATTATGGACGCGCGGCGGCGAGGCAGACCGGCTTGGCGATCCTGGCGACCTTGCGCGAAGGCCTCGGCAGCCTCGACCGGGTCAAACGAGTGGTGAAAGTCCTGGGCATGGTGAACTCGGTGCCGGGCTTCATGGATCACCCCAAGGTCATCAACGGATGCAGTGAGTTGTTCGCTGAGATTTGGGGGGCTGACCTGGGCGTGGGCGCCCGCAGCGCGGTGGGAATGGGATCTCTTCCGGGCAATATCACCGTCGAAATCGAAGTCATCTTCGAATTGGCCTGATGAACGTCTGGCCTCGAATTGCCGGACTGGAACGGGTTCCTTCTCCCGCTCTCTTGCTCGATCGGGAACGCGTCGAAGCGAACCTCGATCGCATGGTGGACATCGCGGGCGGTCCCGACCGGTTGCGTCCGCACGTCAAGACTCACAAGATGGTTGAGTTGATCGGGATGCAGCGCAAGCGAGGCATCCGTCAGTTCAAGTGTGCCACCGTCGCCGAGGCCGAATTGCTGGGGCAAGCGGGAGCGGCCCATGTGCTGATCGCCTATCCGCTGGTGGGGCCCACCGTGTCCCGGATTCTGGAATTGCGCCAGGCCTATCCCCAGACCCGTTTCGCGGGGTTGGTGGACGATCTGGAAGCCTCCCGATCGGCCGCCCGGCAATCCTTGAGTTCCGGGGTTCCGCTCGAGATCTTGATCGATCTCGACGTGGGGCAACACCGGACGGGGGTTTCGGTGGAGTCGGCTTTGGATTTTTGCCGATCGGTGGCGGGCATGCCGGGGTTGAAGTTGGGTGGCTTGCATGCTTATGACGGCCACCTCCACCAAACGGATTTGAAAGAGCGAACACTGGCCTGCCACGCGGCTTTTGCGCTGGTGGAAGGGTTGAAAGACGCGCTCCTGAAGGCGGGTTATTCCGTGCCGCGCGTGGTGGCTGGCGGGACTCCGACGTTTCCGATTCATGCTCGTCGTCCCGGGGTGGAGTGCAGTCCTGGCACATGCGTGTTTTGGGACGCGGGATACGCGAAGGCCTTCCCGGATCTGCCGTTTGAAATTGCGGCGATGGTTCTCGCCCGGGTGATCAGCAAGCCGGCGGCGGACCGGCTTTGTTTGGATTTGGGCCACAAGGCGGTGGCCAGCGAGATGCCCCATCCCCGGGTGATTTTCCCCGAACTCCCCGACGCCGTTGCCGTGGGGCACAATGAAGAACATCTCGTTCTCCAAACGGAACGCGCGGGCGCATTCCCGGTCGGGAGCATGCTCTTGGGTGTGCCATGGCACATTTGCCCCACCGTGGCTCTTCATCAGGAAGTCTGGGTTGTCGAGCATGGCCAAGTGAAGGGGACCTGGCAGGTGCCAGCGAGGTCTCGTCGCATCGGCGTCTGACTCCGTCAGGCCTTGGCCCGGATGGGACGCCGGGTTGGATGGCGTGCGCTTCAAAAAGTTCAGAGGGATTGATCAGGAGAATATTCTATTTCTTGTTTTCCCGAGGCATGCTAGGTAAACAGCCGTCCACTCCCTCAACGTCTCCACCGAATTATGAATCGACTTCATTCCCCCTGGATTCGGATTCTGCCGGCGCATCGGTTCCAGTCCGTTCCCTCTCTCCTCGTTTTTGGCAAGCGTTGCCTTCTGCTGCTGTTGTCCGTCGTCTGGTCGATGGATGCCGGCGTCGCGAGGGCGGCCGAGCCGATCATCCCGCCGGGCGCGAAACTCGAAAAACTCTTCGAGGGCATCACGCTGACTGAAGGAGTCGCGGTGGCGATGGACGGTCTGGTTTACTTCAGCGACATCACTTTTTCGCACGTGTCGCGGAACGATCGGGGACAAATCCATGCCGGCCACATTTGGCGGTTCGATCCCGCGACGGGCAAGACGACGATTTTCCGTTCGCCCAGCGGGATGTCGAACGGCATCAAATTCGACGCGGCGGGCGACATGATCGTTTGCGAAATGGCCGACTTCGGCGGCCGCCGGGTGACCCGCACCGATATGCGGACGGGCATGAGCTACATTCTCGCCGCGATGTATGGAGGGCGCCCGCTCAATTCCCCCAACGACGTGACCCTGGACGAAAAGGGCCGCATTTACTTTAGTGATCCGCGCTATCTGGGTCATGAGCCGATTGATCAACCGGTGACCGGTGTTTATCGCATTGATCTGGATGGGTCGATCCACCGCATTATTTCCGACGCGGGCAAGGCGAATGGGGTCTGCGTTTCACCGGACCAGAAGTCGATCTATGTCGTCAGCAACGAGAATGGAGCGACCGGTTTTGAGCGGCTTGACCAAGGCGTGAAGTCGCCGGGAGATAAAATCACCTCGCCGCTTCGCAAGGGCTTGATGGCACTCCTGGCTTACGACCTGCACGCCGATGGAACGGCCACGTTTCGAAAGACCCTCGTGGACTATTCCCCCCAGGACGGTCCGGATGGATTGGTCTGCGACCGGGAGGGTAATCTCTACGTCGCGGTGCGCGCCGAAAACCGGCCGGGCATCTGCGTCTACTCGCCCGAGGGGAAAGAGATCGCCTACCTCAAGACCGAAATTCCGACGAATGTCGGATTCGGTCGCGGCCGAGATGAAAATCTGCTCTACATCACGGCGGGCAAGAGCCTCTATCGGATTCGTCTGAATAGCCGGGGCTACCATCTGCCCTCACGATGAAGGGCAGGGGGCCAATGCAGGAATCGGAAGCAGCCCGACCGTCCGGGCCGACGCGGACGCGTTACTGGGTGATCGTCTTCGCGATCACGCTGGCGATCATCACCTACGTGGACCGCGTCTGCATGTCGCAGGCCAAGCCGGACATCCAGGGAGCGTTTGCGCTGACCGACAAGCAGATGGGACTGGTGTTTTCAGTTTTCGGACTCGCCTACGCGCTGTTCGAAATTCCCATGGGCTGGCTGGGGGATCGTGGCGGGCCGCGCCGGATCCTGATGAAGGTGGTCGTCTTGTGGTCTGTCTTCACGGCGGCCACCGGGGTGGCGACGAATTACGTTTCCCTCCTGGTTTATCGATTTCTGTTCGGCTTGGGCGAAGCCGGAGCCTTTCCGAATATCACCAAGATTTTCACCCTCTGGCTTCCGGCGGTCGAGCGTGTGCGCGCGCAGGGCATCATGTGGATGAGTGCGCGCTGGGCTGGCGCTTTCACGCCGTTGTTGGTGGTTTGGATGATAGGGATCATGGGGTGGCGCTGGACGTTTGTTTGTTTCGGCATGGTGGGCGTGGTTTGGGCTGTAATCTTCTACCGTTGGTTTCGCGACAACCCCCGGGATCATCCGTCCATCAACCAAGCTGAACTGGCGCTGATCGGGACCCCAGAGGCCAACCTCGCCGGCCACGCAGCGGTCCCTTGGAAACGATTCCTATGGAATCGCACCGTTTGGATGTTGTGGCTTCAATACTTCTGCATGGCCTACGGTTGGTATTTCTACATCACATGGCTCCCAACCTATCTCAGGGAGGCCCGGCAGTTGGATGTGGGCAAGAGCGCGCTGCTTGCCGGGCTGCCCCTGTTTTTCGGTGGAATCGGCTGTCTCGTCAGCGGCCTGATTCTGAATCATGTCGCCCGCTGGCTGAAAAGCACCGCCGCGGCCCGGCGTTTTATGGCTTACTTCGGGTTGACCGGTGCGGGCGTGATGTTCGTCCTGGCCGCTTACCTTGAGAATCCAGTCCTGGCCATGATTGCGATGGGACTCTCCAGTTTTGGAAATGATTTGGTGATGCCCGGCGCGTGGGGTGCCTGCATGGATGTCGGCGGCAAGTTCGCCGGATCGCTCTCCGGCAGCATGAACATGATGGGCAATTTTGCGGGTTTCCTGGCACCCATGCTGCTCCCTTGGATTCGGGAAGCCGCCGGTGGCCGCTGGGAACCAATCTTCTGGGTCTCCGGGATCATTTACCTGATCGGCGCCATTTCGTGGGTTTTCATCGATCCGGTCACTCCGCTGGACCGGGATGAACCGTCCCGAGCGACCGGATGAAGACCCAGGCTCTCCAACGGCTTCGGGAAAAGCTCCAAGCGGATGAACCGATCTTTGGACTCTGGGTCACTCTGGAATCCGCGAGCATTTCGGAAATGGCCGTGGCGCTTGGACTCGACTGGATTGTCGTCGATGCCGAACACGGGCATTTGGATTGGAGAGAGATCCTTGAGCACGTTCGCGCCGCGGTGCGCAGCGAGACCGTGGTGCTGGTGCGCGTGGCCGAGTTGAACGGCGGCCTGATTAAGCGTGCCCTCGACATCGGCGCCGATGGCGTCGTGGTTCCCTGGATTGAGACCGCGGATCAACTCAGGCAGGCTCTGGCCTTTTGCCATTATCCTCCGCAAGGCGTTCGAGGAATTGGGGCGGAACGCGCGACGGCGTGGGGACAATGCCTGGCGCAACACACCCGGGAAGCCAACGACCACTTGCTGGTCGTGCCCATCGTCGAATCCGTCACTGCGGGAAGCAATATTTCGGCTCTTGCCCAGGTGGACGGCGTGGAAATGGTCTTTTTCGGTCCGGCGGATTACTCCTCCACGGCCGGTTTTCGCGGTCAATGGGAGGGGCCGGGAGTGGCGGAGGAACTGCTTGCCATCAAGGACACCTTGCGGGCTCATGGCAAGCACTGCGGCATCCTTGCGACCAGCCACGAAGACTTGATCGAACGGCGGTTTCAAGGCTTTCGCATGTTGGGGCTTGGGACGGATAGCGGGCTGTTCCTGCGCGGACTCCATGCGGCGCTCGGGATGGTGGGCCGCGACCGGGCTATGTCTCCGTCGTTTTTCCCGGAGGAAGAGTCTCTGCCCATGACGCCGTTGCCGCGACCACCGGAGCCTTTGCGTGTTGCCGGCTCGGAAGAAACGAGGGTGACCGGGAAAAGTCCGCCCGCATGAACTCCGGGCCATTCATCGTCGCTCTGACCTCCGACTTTTACGACAGCAGCGGCGCGCCGAGATATGCGGACATCGGCTTGTCGGTGCTCGCAGAGCATCCGCGCATCAAGACACGCGTTTTCGAGGAGCATCGCAAGCAGATCGGCGCGGACCAAATTGGCGATGCTCAAGGGGTGATGGTGCTGACGCCGGCGGTCACGGTCGATAGCGTGTCGAACGCGGACAACCTGCTCGTCATGGCGCGGTTTGGGGTGGGCTATGACGCGGTGGATGTGAAGGCGTGCACCGCCGCCGACGTGCTCGTGACCATCACTGCGGGCGCGGTGGATCGACCCGTGGCGGAGGCCGTCATTGGCTGGATGATCGCGCTGAGCCATCATATGCGCCGCAAGGACGCGCTGGTTCGTGGCGGCCAGTGGGATGAACGCTCGAAGTACATGGGACGCGAGTTGCGAGACCGAACCCTTGGGGTGATCGGCCTCGGAGGCATCGCTCGCAAAGTCATCGAACTGCTGCGCGGCTTTGGCATGAAGATCCCGTTGGCCTACGACCCGTTTGTGAGTGAGGCGAGCGCCGCGGACCACGGTGCGCGCCTGGTCAGTCTGGAACAGTTGCTCCGGCAATCGGACTTTGTTTCCATCCATTGCCCCCTGACCGCCGCGACGCGCGGCCTGCTTGGCTCCCGGGAACTGGCCCTGATGAAACCGGACGCGTATCTGTTGAACACGGCCCGCGGCGGGATCGTGGATGAGGACGCGCTCTATGCCTGGCTCGAGAACCGCCGCATCGCGGGGGCGGCCCTGGACTGTTTTGTGGAGGAACCGGTCAACGCGCCGAGTCGCTTCCGCGATCTGGACAACGTGTTGCTCGCTCCGCATAGCATTGCGTGGACTGACGAATTGTTCCGCGACATGGGCCGCGCCGCGTGCCAGGTGATGGTGGATCTTTCACACGGCGTGAAACCGAGCGGGGTGCTGAATTCCGAGCTCTTGGACCGGCCCTCGTTCAAGGAGAAGTGGGCGCGTCATGTGAAAGGCTCGCCGATCCCAGGGTAAACCGGGACCCCGAACCATCGGCTGCATCTCAACAGGGCGGTTGTCCGCTCTTGCCGGGGTGGGTCATGGAGTCCAAAATCCGGTCTCAATCCATGGTCATGCAAATGGCGCATTTCTTTCGCACCGCCTCGACCCTGATCCTGTCCGGTGGGTTGGGGGTACTCCTGGGGCAGATACCCGAGCCCACCGACGCGCCGAAACCCCGTTCTCCCGAGGAAAGTGCCGCGTCGTATCGCATGCCGGAGGGCTTTCGCATGGAGTTGGTGGCGGCAGAGCCGATCATTGCTTCGCCTTCAGGTGTGGCTTGGGATGAATACGGTCGTTTGTTCGTCACCGAACTCCATGGTTACAATCTCGAGGGCCAGCTTGACATCGAGGAACTGAACAAGAGCGGGAAGCTCGATACCGTGGTCCGGCGAGTGCAAGCCGAGGAGCGTTTCAAGAAAGCCGCCGACGCGGGCACCTACGGGGCTGTCAAGTTGCTTCGCGACACCGATGGCGATGGCCGCATGGACCGGGCCGATCTGTGGTCCACGAATATGCCTCCCGCGTACGGGTTGGTTCCGGCGCGGGGCGGGGTCATTGTGGCCTGTGCTCCCCACATCCTTTTTCTCGCGGACCCAGATGGTGATGGCCGCGCGGAGGTGCGGGAGATTCTGTTCACGGGATTTAAGACCGGGGCGTTGGAACGTGGCATCAACGCTCCTCAATGGGGATTGGACGGATGGATTTACTTCGGACGCGGCGCGGGCGGGGGACGCATCGTGGGACCGCGACTGGCCGAGCCCGTGGAGTTGCCAGGGACTGATTTTCGCATTCGAGCCGACGGCACCGCCATCGAGCCGGTCACCGGCGCGACGGGCACTTTCGGATTCGCGATGACGGAAAGTGGCGACCGTTTTGTGATGTCCACGGTGGATCCGGGGCGTCAGGTCGCGCCTTTGCCATGGAGATACCTGGCGAGGAATCGAGAGGCGGCGTTTACGGGTTTGGAGGCGGGCGGTGCGGACCGGCGTGTTTTTCCTCTGGCTCCAGCGCATCCTTGGAGGACCAAGCGCGCCGGGGATGCCGCTTACTTCAAGTTCTACCGAGACCGGTATGGTCCTTCCGACAGTGACGCCGCGGGGTGGTTCACCTCGGCGTGCAGTCCGATGATTTATCAGGACCGGGCGCTGCCAGGCTTGCACGGCCATTACTTTGTTTGTGAACCCTCGGGAAACTTGATTCATCGGGCGGTGATCGAACCCGACGGAGTGCTTCTCAAACTTCGGCGTGCCCCGAATGAGGCGGGCGCCGAATTTGCCGCTTCGAACGATTCCTGGAGTCATCCCATGAACCTGGCCCATGGACCGGACGGGTGTCTTTGGGTGGTGGATTATTATCGCGAGATTATCGAGGATTACTCGGCGATTCCCCGGCATTTGCAACAGCAATACGGACTGTACGCGGGACATGATCGGGGGCGGATATACCGGGTGACTCATCGAGACATGCCCCGGCCCGATCCCGCCGACATGAGTCGACTGGATCTCCCGGCCTTGGCCAGAGAACTGGGCAGTCCTTCGTTTTGGCGGCGTGGCACGGCGCAACGTCTCCTGGCCGAGCACGGTCGCGGCGGTCCGGAAGAGCCCGTCACGATCCTGCGACGGTTGTTGAAAGACCCGCGTTCGACGTCGGTCACCATCATTGCCGCCCTGCGCACGCTTGAGATGTGGGGCAAACTTGGCGAATCCGACCTGATCGAGGGGATGTCGCATCCCTCCGAGCCCGTTCGAGTACACGCCTTGGAACTCGCCGAAAGCGGGTTGAGATCGATGGTGGACGCTCAGCTTCTGAAGGCGGTCCTGGCGTCCGCAGCCGTCGAACGGAGTCCGCGCGTGTGTATTCAATTGGCGTTGACACTTGGGGAGTCCAGAAGGGCGGAGGTGGTGCCCGCGCTGGCGGCGCTCTTGCGAAAGCACGGTTCCGTTCGCTGGATCGAGGCAGCGGTGTTGTCTTCGTTATCCGGGCGCGCCCTGGAAATGATGGTGGAATGGGTGAAAGACCCTTTGTCGCCCGCTGGATTTCTGACCCCTCTGGCGCAGTCCTTGGCGGCTCGCCGCAACGACGGAGAACTGGAGCAAGCCCTGTTGACCTTGCGCCAGGCGCCACCCGCCATGCAAGCGGCGGCCTTGAAGGGATTGGCCCAAGGCCGGAAGAACGCGCCGCGCCGTCCCACCACTTTGGTGATGGCACGAAATCAATCCGCGCCCTTCCTCTCAAGCGATTCCGAGGAGGTCAGGACGGCGGTTCGCGAATTGGAGGAAATCCTGCGTCCGGAAAGCTGGCGAGCCGCAGCGCATGGGCCCGGGCCTGGGTCTGGGGCATTGGAGAAGATTTCGGAGGATCGCTTTCGCCAATTCACCGGTGCGTTGCAGGGTGCGCGCGACTTGAATCGTGGACGAGAGGTTTTTCGGCAGGCCTGCGCAACGTGCCATCGCGTGGGCGAGGAAGGCCACGAGGTGGGGCCGGACTTGTTGGGCCAGTCGGCCATGGCGGAAGAGAGTCTGCTCAAGGAGATCCTCCTGCCGAGCGAGCGAATTCGGCCCGGCTACGAAACCACGGTGCTGGAGTTGAGAGAGTCATCCGCCCTCACGGGAATTTTGAAGGAAGAAGGCGCGACCAGCCTGACGTTGGTCCTGCCGAATGGAGTCGAGCAGACGATCCTGCGAAAGGAGATCCGTTCCGTGATGATTTCAGCCGGTTCGCTGATGCCTTCCTTTGCGGAGACCCTCGCGCCGTCCGATGCCGCCCATCTTCTGGCGTGGTTGAAACAGCAGAAACCGAGCGGGACTCCGGATGCAACGCCGCGGCAGTGAACGTCCAACTCCGGGCCTCTTCGATCCGATCGGGAGGGTTTCCGGGAACCAGCGGTTGGGGTTCATGAACGTTGGGTGGCGCCTTTTTCTTGTGGGATGGATGTTTTGGAGTGGGAGCTTGGCGGCCCAGATTTCACGAGAGATCCAAGCAGTTGAATCGATCCCGGACATGCTGGAGCGATTGGCAGACCAGGCCGATCCAGAGCAGCATCCATTCTTAAATGAGTTGCGGGTGGAGCGTTACGAGTCGAGCCTCCGCCAGATGAGGCAATCGGGGTTTGAGTATGCGCGAACCCTGGAATCGTGGGCGGAGGAATTGCTCCGATGCGGACGGGCGGAAGAGGTGGCGGTTCGCTGGGGGGAAGTGGCACGCTTGCGCGTCCAGGGCATGCCGGGCCGGGATGGATCGAGATCGGTTTCCGGTCCGAGGCTAGCGGAAGCCGTGGCCTGGATGCGTCTGGGTGAACAGGAGAATTGTCTCGCGGGGCACTCGCCTTCCGCTTGCATCCTGCCCTTCGACGCTGAGGCTGTGCATCGCCGCCGGCGCCCCATGCAGGAGGCGATTCGGATCTTGCAAGTGCAGTTGGAAGCGGACGCCTCGGATCTTTCCGCCCGCTGGCTGTTGAATCTGGCGTGGATGGCGGCGGGCGGTTATCCGGATCGAGTGCCGCGAAAACATTTGATTCCGCCCGAGGTTTTCCGTTCGTTCCGGGATGTGCCGGGATTCACGAATCGAGCGGCGGCTTTGGCATTGGACGACGCGAGGCTTTCCGGGAGAGCGGTTGCGGAAGATTTTGACGGGGATGGAGACATCGATTTGGTGGTGACTTCGCTCGGAATGCGCCACCCGATAAAGTATTACCGCAACAACGGGGATGGCACTTTCACCGAAAGAGCCAGGGAAGCGGGGTTGGATCGGGAGTGGGGAGGATTGAATGTTCAGCAAACGGACTACAACAACGACGGTTTGCCGGACCTATTTGTGTTGCGGGGGGGATGGTTCGGAGAGGATGGCCGGTTGCCGAAGTCATTGCTCAAGAATCTGGGGGGCGGCGTGTTTACGAATGTGACACGTGAGGCGGGGCTGTTGAGTCTGCATCCGACGCAGACCGCGGCCTGGGCGGATTTTGATGGGGACGGCTGGCTTGATGTGATGATCGGTCATGAAACGCGGGGCGGGCATGCTCATGCGTGCCAGCTTTTTCGGAATCGTGGAGACGGCACGTTCGAGTCGTGTGGAGAAAGTGCAGGGGTGGGAGTGAGTGCCTGGGTCAAAGGCGTGGCCGCGGGCGACTATGACAATGATGGAAAGCCGGATCTCTATCTGAGCGTGTTGGGCGGGAAGAACGTGCTTTTTCGTAATCGATGCCGTCCCGGCCTGATGCGGTTCGAGGACGCCTCCGAGGCTGCGGGAGTTCAGGAGCCTTGGCATAGTTTTCCCACCTGGTTTTTCGATTTTGACCAGGATGGGTGGGAGGATTTGTTTGTGGTTATCAGGCGGCGCACGTCGGTGAAGTGGCGGCGGATTATTTGGGGCTTCCTCATGGAGGCGAGAAACCGCGCTTGTATCGCAACGGAGGCCAGGGCCGATTCCAGGATGTGACCAGGGCGGCGGGGCTGGACCGTCTGTTGCTGGCCATGGGGGCGAATTGGGGGGACTACGACAACGATGGATGGCCGGATCTTTATCTGGGCACGGGCGAGCCTGATTTATCGTCCCTCATGCCGAACCGGCTGTTTCGCAACGGAGGCGGTGGACGGTTCGAGGATGTGACGACTGCGGCGCGAGTGGGGCATTTGCAGAAAGGGCACGGGGTCGCCTTTGCCGATTTTGATGAAGATGGTGATCTGGACATCTACGCGGTGATGGGCGGTGCCTTTTCGGGGGACACGGCGGCCAATGTATTCTTCGAAAACCCCGGGGCTGAGGGAGCATGGGTGGAAATCGAACTGCGCGGGATCAGCGCGAATCGTCCCGGGTTGGGTGCGCGATTGCGGTGTCACGTGCAAGAGGGGCGGGAAACGCGGGTCATTTATCGGACCGTGACGACGGGTGGTTCGTTTGGGGCCTCGCCGTTTCGGCAATGGATTGGCCTGGGCAAAGCAGGGAAGGTGGATCGGTTGGAGATTGATTGGCCGGGCAGCGGGACGCGACAAGTGGTGCGGGAAGTCCCGGTGAGAAGGCGCATCACGATAACGGAAGGAGACGGCACGCCGGTGGTGGTGGTCCCCGCCAGGTGGGGAAGGGCTCGCGAATGAGGAGACCTTTGACGGTCAAAGGTTTCGCTTCTGGGCGCGGCGCTTCGCGGCGAGAAGCTTGCTGGTCGTGCCCGCTTCTTCGCCGGCTTGCTCCGGTGCCGAGACGGTTGCTTGACCTGTCGGGGTGGAGGGCTGGGCGGTGGGTTCCGAGCGCGGCGTGGAGAAATCCCCCAGGACGGAGGCGTTCGAGCCGGCAGGATCCCGGGGTTTGAAGATTTCAGGATCCGCCGCGGTGGAGGCGGGACGGCGGGCTCGCACTTCATCGCGACGGGCGAGCAGGGCTCCCAAAGATTCCTCCGCGTCGGGAGTGACGGCGGGTTTCTCCCAAAAGAATAGAAATCGCCGCAACGAGCGCGTTGCCTTTTTCCATTCTTCCCAGTCGGGCTGGATGCGGCGAACGGCGATGTCGAGCGGGAAGAGGACGATGGCGAGTTTCAGGAGCCATTCCCAAAGGTCGCGGGGTTGATGGGTTTTCTTGCGATCATGGAGGAATGGGCTGTCCTCCGGACGTTCCAGATCCAGCATTTTTCCGCCGGTCGTTTCGGCGAGGCGGCCGAGCAGGGGGGTGTTGGGTTCGGAAGCGTTGAATTCCGGGGAGTAATTGACGCTGGTGCCGAGGCTCTGGCGCGAGCGCACGACGCCGTCTTTGAAATCGAGCAGGTTGAGCAGATACATGCCGACTTCTTTCGTGGGGAATCGGGCTTCATAGTGACCCGGGCCGGATTGTTGGAGCCGGACGGTTTGTTTTTCCCCTTTGGGGCCGACCACGACGGTTTGCAGGTTCAGGAAATTGCGGAAGTTGCCCTGGCTGTCCACGGCTTCGACGGTGAGGATGCCTTCTCCTTTCTCGATGGAAATGTCGGTGTTGAACTCGGAGTTCTCGAGGCGACGCAAGCTCCATTGCGCCACTTGGATCCAGAACTGACGGTAGCGATCCCAGGAGAGCCACGGCGCGGCCCAGCGGGCTTTGGCGTCGGAGGTGAAGGCCACGGCACGTCCAAGCCCGAACTGCCAGTGTGCGAGGACCGGATCGCCCTTGTCGGACACGAGCGGCACCTCGGCCCTGGGTTTGGGGGAAGTGGCGACGTAGCCGCGGAGCATGGGAAACTCCGCGCCGCCGATGCCGCGGGTGAGTTCGGAAGAGGAGGCCAGTCGAGGCTTGAATGGCTCTTCAAAAATGGCGGATTTGAGGATGACCGCGGCTTCTTTGACGAAGATTTGGGGCAGTGACGCGGGAGAACGGACATCGTAGAACTGGCCTTTTCCCTTGGTCGCCAAGTCCATCATCGTGTCGGGATTGACATGTCCCCCGATCATGACGGTGCTGAGGGTAATGCGATTGCCGACGATTTCGGACATGAGTTTGGCGTCGGGAGCGCCAGGATCCCCGTCACTGAAGACCACCATGTGTTTGATGCTGGCGTTGGATTTCTTGAGCCCCTCGTTGGCCATTTCCATGACCCGCTGGAAATTGGGCATGTCGCCAGGATTCATTCCCGCGATGGCTCTTCCCATGGCTTTCTTGTCCGCGACTTTGGCCAGTTCGAAGAGCCAGCGGTCGGTGCCGTCCCACATGACGATGCCCATCTCGTCCTGGGGACCGAGCGCGTCGAGGGCGGCGAAGGCGATATCGCGCGCCCATTGATTGCCGTTGGGGAATTCGGTGGCGTGGCAGACAATGACCATGGCGCCGCTCGGCAGCACCTTCTTGCTGCTGAGTTCCATGTCGAGGGGAAGCGCGCTTTCCAAGGGGGTTCCACGATAGCCGCCGGCGGCGAAGGCCTGGTCTCCGCCGATGCAGACCAATCCGATGCCGAAGTCCCGCACCGCACTTTCCAACAAACGCATGAGATCGAGGCCGAGATCTCCCGCGGCGACGTTCGAGAGGAAGATCGCGTCATAACTCTGCATCTCCGCCAGATTGCCCGGAAATCCGTTGATGCCGGCGACTTTGAGGTCGAACTGAGCCGAGCGCAGGACGTCGGCGAGGTTGGCGTCCTGTTCCGGGGCGGAAGAAACGAGCAGGATGCGAGGATCTCCTTTGACGCTGGTGAAACTGGTGGCGCGGTTGTTCTGCGGGACCATGTCGCCGGGCGCGTCGAGTTGCACTTCGTAACTGTAGAAACCGGGTTCGGTGAGCGTTTGAGGGAAGGAGAAGAGATTCTTTCCGGCATCGAGTGTGACTTGCTGCTCCCCCAGCAACTGGTCGTTGCGGTAGAGGCGGACCTTGCCCGACTGCAGGCGGTCGGCTTGAGCAAAGATTTTGACATCGAAAGTTTGTCCCTTCTTCAACTGCGGCGGGAGGCTGAGCTTCTGAATGGATGTATCATTCTTTCTTGCCGCGCCTAAAGGGAGGACGTCGATGCTGATGCCGAGAGGCCCTGCCGCATAAGCGGCGGCGGCGGCGTCTCCTACATTCTCATTCCCGTCCGAAATGAGGACGATGCGCTTTTGTCCGGTCTCGGGGAAGGCGGCGGCAGCCAGCCGGATGGCGCCAGCGAGATCCGTCCGCTCCGTCGAAAGGACGGAGTGAATCTTCTGCAAGTGGACGACAGGATTGGCGGACGATTCGATGCTGGCCGAGCTGCCAAAAACCACGACCCCACCGCGATCCTCCTTTTTCTTCAACGCGGAAGTTTGGTTGACGAATTGCCGGGCTGCCTCCTGCTGGGGAGAAGGCACGCTGTCCGAACGATCCAACACGAAGAAGACGTTCATGCCCTCCACCGGTTTGAGGTGCTGCAGACCAGCGATGGACAGCACGGTGAGGGTGACAATGAAGAGCCTCAGGCCCAGGGCGAGCCACTTGCGGAAGGCGCTCATGCCGACATCCGACCGGAAGTGGAAGTACAGCGTCCAAGGCACGGCGACGAGCCAGAGGAGCAACCACCAGGGATCGGTCAAGCGGAAGTTCAAAACGTCTTCGTCAGGTTGGTGAGACTCGAATCCGCAGTGGAAGGCCTCGCGACTGGGGCGAGAGGGGTGGAGCTGCGACGTGAGAATTTTTGGAGCCGATGATTGAGCGCATCCGCGACGTAGAGGTTGCCCTCGGCGTCGAGGGCGATGGACCAGGGATTGTTGAACTGTCCGGGGCGCGATCCGGCACCGCCCAGAATTTCCACTGACCGATACTGGGAATCGAAGATTTGCACGCGGCTATTGCCAAACTCGCACACGAAGATCATGCCTTCCGCGTTCACCTTCACATCGTAGGGGTAACTCAGCTTTCCGGGGGCGGTCCCCGCTCCGCCGAATGAAGCCAGGGGTTGACCGTTCGAGTCGAAGACCTGGATTCGATGGTTGCAGGAATCCGCCACGAAGAACCGTCCATCAGGTGCCACAGCCAACCCCTCGGCACGATTGAATTCTCCCGTCGCGGCGCCACCCTGACCCCAGGACCGGACGAGGCTTCTTCCGTCGTTGGAAAAGACCTGCACACGCTCCACCCGGCTATATTCGGAAACAGCCAGCTCGCCTTTCGGCGTCAGGGCGATGGACCTGGGAAACGCGAGTTGGCCCGCGTTTGTGCCTTCCACACCCCAAACCTCCACCTTGCTTCCCAAAGCGTCGAATCGTGTCACACGGGTATAATGAGGTTCCACCACCCAAACACCTCCCTGGGCGGCGGCCGCCATGCCCTTCGGCTTGCCTTTGTCCGTGACTTCCAACTCCCAAAAACGCTCAAACGCTCCATCTTGGGCAAACTTCACGATGCGACCGGTCATGTCCGCCGCATAGACGCAACCCATGGAGTCCACCGCCAGGGAGCGGGGTTTGTTGAACTCGCCCGGTCCCGTGCCGCGTTTTCCCATGATCTGGACGGATTCAAAAAAGCGGCTGCGCCACTGGACCTCGTCAGGATTGGCCGAGCCGCAGCCTGTTCCAGCGGTGACTCCACTCAGCAAGAGCAACAGCGCCGTCCGCGTGAAAAACGCTGAACCCAGCCATCCCAGGTATTTTCCGAGGGCGCCGAACACGAGCGGAGCCAGCGCCATCATGAGCAGCATGGCGCAAATCGAATAGACTTGGGTGTTGTGTCCATAGTGGAGCAAGTGGAACACACGGAGAGCGAGGGTTTCACCTCCCGGCGGCACAATCAGAACGCCTGTTTCCACATCCCAGAGCGCGAGAAGGAAAACCAGCGTCCAGGCTGCTCCGGCGCGCGATCGCCATTGCGGCCATTGGATCTTGTGAAAATGCAGCCACCCCCTGAGCCCGTCGAGCTTTGCGGCATCCAGCAGGTCGCGGTCCTCCGTTCGCCGCGCTTCCACAAGCATCAAGATGGGCCAGCCGGCGTAGCGAATCACCATCAGGAGTCCGATGAGGAGATTCGACGGATACCATCCATCGAATCCGGGACGATTGAATGCGGCGATGCTTGTGATTCCAAAGAGGAAGCCGGGCATGAGGAAAAACACGATCCAAGCCGAGCAGACTTTCCACCGGGACAGGATCCAGCCCAAACCGGTGGCACAGGTGGCCGTGGCCGCCGCCAGAACGAAACTTTGTTTGGCCGCTTCAGCACTCGCCTGCCCTGTGGCGGGCAACTCGATCCACGTCCTGGCATCGAACATCAATCCGCCGAGTGGAAGTCCAATCGAGACGAAACCCAAGGCGGCGCAGAACACCGCCGCGCCCACTTTTTCGGGCGAATGCAAACAGCCGCGAAGCCACGCTCGCAGCGGATTCCAATTCGATTCGGATCGTTCAGCACCAGACGTTGACCGGGCCGTGTGGTGCCGCTGAGCTTCGAGAGGTTGTGCGAAGGTGCGCCACTTCAAAAAAGGAGCAAGAGTCAACCCCAGGAGGACCAGCGGAAGGGAGTGGAGCAAGGCGGTGCCGGTGTCGAAGCGGGTGTTGAAAGCGATCCAGGCCGCTTCGGGCAGAACCTTGATCTGCAGCACGGTGGGGATGGTGAATTGATTCAATGCCAGGATGGCGGTCAGTCCCGCCGCGGTCCACCACGCCCCGCGAGCACAGGGCCACAACATCGTCCGGAACTGAATCCACCCTTTGATGGCCGGATCTTGTTCAAGCAAACCCGGGCCCAAGCGCGTCCACGCCGCCCGCACCGCCAGAGTGGTGATCGGCCAGAGCCAAAGGGAGAGCAGGAAGACGCCTCCCGGAAGCGAGAACAGATAGGACGTGCCACCTCGCACACCGGGCACGGTCCCTCCGGTTTGCCCGATCCAATAGGAGAGCAACAGAAACGGAGGCATGGCCAGGACGAGCAGTGCCAAAACATGCATGGCGTTTTGAACAACGCGCGGCAGGGTGCGCGTCGCGAGCGCGGCGGCGAGTCCCAGACCTCCAGCGGAGACGGCCGTCCCGGCGGCGACCGCCAGGCTGTTCGCGAGAATGGCGCCCGTCGGGGTCATCGGGTGAACAGTTGCCGGAGGAAATCCATTCCCGACGTCGCATCAGCACCGGTTGGCCGGACGGTGGACGCGGCCAGGACGGCGACGGTGCGGGAGGGTTCGTTGCTTTCGACCTCATCAAACCCTCCGCTCGCCACGAGAGCCCTCGCCACCTCTTCGCCGCCGAGGAAATCGGCAAGACGTCGAGCGGCGGGGGATTCTGGACGTCCCGAAACGATTCCGACGAAGGCTCGCAACTTCATGGGCACGTCCTCGATGGGCACTTCCCCGACCGGCAACCCTTCGCGTTGTCCGGCGCGTATGTCATCCGAGTCGGTCAAGCCAGCCGCGGCGCGTCCGAGTCCGACCATTTTCACGACCATGGAATTCCCGTCGAGCACGAGTGGCTTCTGGGCCGCGAGCGTGCTGGCCCAAGCCCTCCAACCGGCATCGCCCATGGCGGTGCGGGCGGCGAGGAGGTGAGCCCCGGTGGTTCCGAAAAGCGGATAGGCCAGGGCTAATCGCCCTTGCCACTCGGTGTTGGTTAGAGAAGCGAGGAAGCGGGGCGCCTGGTGCCGAGCCACGAGATTCGTATTGATGACCAAGGCTCGATGTCGGCAGGCGGTGTGGGAGCCCTTGAATTCGGCGAGGATGCCTTGGCTTGCGAGTTCGAACGCGCGGTGGGATTCGTTGCTCCAAAAGACATCGCAGCGAGGATGGCTCCTCTCCGCCCGTAATCGATTGGCCAATCCGACGGTCTTGACGGCTTCACTGTCGAACACGGTCCGCACCCGGATCCCGGTGGATTGCTCGAACCGCTTGAGGAGGGGTTCAGCATAGATCCGATCCTGCGAGGTGTAGAGAGTCACGGATGATTCCGGCCCGTGGCTGCCGGAACACCCGGCGGCAAGCCACGCGGCCAGAGCCCATGTGAGGATCCATGGCATGGAGCGGCAGTTCACGCGGTGCGTTTGTTGAAATACCACCATTCGCAGCACATCAGCACGAGCGCGGCTGCGGCAATCCAGCGCCAAAGTTCGAGGCTGGCCTTTTTCAGCGTCGTGGCGGACACCTCGCCGTATTTGCCGAGTTTGATCTCCTCGCGCGGCGCGATGTCGCTCTCGGGAGAATCGAGTAAATTCACGGCAAACAGGGTTTCTTGGGTGCCCGCCTTGAGGTGATAGACGCCTTGCCGGGAGGTGTCGCCCACGACGATGTCGCGGGACTGGGGTTCCAAATCCAGGGAACGCGTGGTTCCGTCGGGGAAAGTTACTTCTGCCTTTGCGACGCCCTCCGGCTTCGGCAGTCGGAACGGCTCGCCGGCGCGAATCGAGAGTGGACTGCCTGAAAAGGGATTGAGCCACTCCACCGCGTTGACCATGAAAATGATGAAGGACGGGCGTCGCGGCCATGAGCTTTTCAACACGTCGAAGCCCACCCAGACAATCCTTTGGCGCTCCCGTTCTCCAGCGAGAATCAACGGCGATTGCTGCGAATCGAGGATGGACACCGCCCAATCCGGCGTCCGCACCGCATTCGCCTGGGCGATCTGGACGTTGTCGAAGCTGACAAATCGCATCAGCGTGTGGCTGGTTTTCCAGTCCACAATGGCCGGGGCTTCCAGGGGCGCGGGGGGCGCAGAAAACCAGGCCGGGTTCGAGGTGTGAATCGCCAGGACGTTCTGTTCCGGCCATACCGAGGGCGTGAGATCGTCCAGCACCACCAAGTCCGTCTGAGGCGGCGTTTTGATGTCTTCCACGATGGTCAATTCAACCTGGCCCGCGGCACGGAGGGCCTTCTCCAGAAAACGGTTGCCGCGGGTGACGAGAAGCACCCGGACCGGCGAGGGCAACTTGCTGATCACGGAAGCGGAGTTATCCACCGCGAGGTCGTCGGTCGTTTTCAGGCTGACCGTGAACTTGCCGATCGGCACTTCAGGCGATTGAGCGGCGACGAAGACGACGGGTTCGGACCTCCGCGGATCGAGGGTAATCGGTTTCGAGTCGAGCACCTGATCGTTGAACCTCAACTCGAGCTCGGCTTGCAGCGCGTTTGAGGAGTAATTGGCGATGCCCGCGAAGATGGCGCGCTGAGCGGGATTCTCCGGGTTGGCCTTCACGTCCAGGGCCACCACGCCCGCGTTATGGTTGGTCGTTCCGACACGGTGATAGACGAGCCGCATGCCTTTGCTCTCGAAGTCCGCCAAGTCGGAGGCGGCGCCATCGCTGAAAAGGTGCGTTTCCGCGTCTGCCTGCTGGTCGCGGGTCAAGGTGTCCGCCAGTTTGAAAGCATCTGAAAGCCGCGTGGGTCCGTCACTGACGTGGCAGGCTTGCAGGGCGCGGCGCAGCGCGGATTTATCGCTCGTCTTGGATTGCTTGAGCTCCGTCACGGACCCCGCCAGCACGATCACCATTTCGCTGGTGTCCTCCAGGCCGTCCACCCATTTCAACGCCTCCTGTCGGGCTTTTTCGAACCGGTTGGGCGCGACGTCCGTGGCTTGCATGGAGGCCGAGGCGTCGAGAATGACCACTTGAAGGCGTCCGCCGCGAACATCCTGGCTGAGGAACGGACGAGCCAACGCGAAGATGGCCAGCAGCAGGAGGAGAATTTGCAGCAGCAGCAGGAGATTCTTGCGGAGTTTTTGAAAAGGGGCGTTGGCCTGGTTTTCAGCCAGAAACCGCTGCCACAGGATGGTGCTGGGAACGAGTCGAACCTGTCGCTTGCGTTTGAGCAGGTAGAGAACCACCACCGCGGGGAGGGTGGCGGCGAACCAAAAGGCGGAGGGGTCGAGGAAATTCATGGCCGGCGCGTCATTTCCAAACCTCCGCCCGCCTCAATTCTTTGAGGAGAAACGCGCCCAAATCGGTGTCGGATCGCGCGAGGAACCAGCCCATGCCGCGTGTCTGGCAATACTCGCGCAAACGCAGGCAGTATCCCTCAACCATTTTCCGGTATTCGGAGAGCCGGTACTTGCCGAAGGTGACTTCCTGCACGGCGCCCGTCTCGGAATCCACAAGGCGCAGATCCCCGAAATAATCGGGCTCGATTTCCTCGGCCGCCAGGATTTGCATGGCATGCACTTGGAAGCCGCGTCCGAGCAGCGCGGTCAGTCCCGGTTCGTAGCCCTCCGGATCCAGAAAATCGCTCAACACGACCGCCAGGCCCGCGTGCGGCGATTGAAGGGCCGCCTGCCGGAGTGATTCGTTGAGTCGCCCCGGGCCTTTCGGTTGCAACCGCCCGAGGGTTTCGAGAAAACGCAGGGAACTCTTGCGTCCGCGAATGCCTCGCAAGGCCATGCGCGCGCCCGCGTTCTCGGGCACTTCCGGAAAGGGCATGACCGTGACGCGATCGAAACCGCAAAGTGCGACATGGCCCAGGGCCGCGGCGACTTTGAGGGCGAAGTCGAGCTTGCGCGCCGCCCCGAAGCTCATGGATTCGCTCGTATCGATGAGCAGGAGCAGGGGCAGTTCGCGCTCTTCCTCGTACAGCTTGACGAATAACCGGTCCAGCCGCCCAAAAAGATTCCAATCCAGATAGCGAAGATCGTCGCCGGTGGCGTAATTGCGGTGATCGGCAAACTCCACCGATTGTCCGCGGGCCTTGCTCCGGCGTTCCCCGCGAGCCGCGCTCTGCGATTTGCGGCGGGCCAGCAACTCAAACTGTTCAAGCCGGCGCAGAGTTTCAGGCGATAGCAGCGCGCTCATGCCCTCAGGCGGTGACAGGCTGGGGATCTCGCGGCACTTCCTTGAGGACTTGGGCGAGCACGTGATCGGTGGTTATGCCTTCCGCCTCGGCTTCGAAATTGACGATCAAGCGGTGGCGCAGGGCTGGCGCCACGACCGATTCCAGATCCTCGAAACTGACGTTGAACCGTCCTTGAGCCAGCGCCCTGACTTTGGCGCCCAAAAGCAGGGTTTGCGCTCCGCGCGGACTGCTGCCGAAACGCAAATACTGATTCGTGATCGGCAGGGCGGTGTCGGTTTTAGGATGCGTGGCCAGAACCAGCCGGACGGCAAAATCTTTGACATGCGACGCCACCGGGACTTCGCGCACGAGCCGTTGCAATTCCTTGAGGCGCGCGCCTTCGATCACTTTGCTCAACTCCGCCCGGCCTCCCTCGGTGGTTCGATTGAGCACTTCCGTCAATTCGGAGGCCGAGGGATAGTTGACGACCAGTTTGAAAAAGAAGCGGTCGAGTTGGGCTTCTGGCAGCGGATAGGTTCCTTCCTGATCAATGGGGTTTTGCGTGGCCAGGACGAAGAAAGGGTCGGGTAACTTGCGAACTTCACCTCCGGCGGTGACGTTTCTTTCCTGCATGGCCTCGAGCATGGCGGACTGAGTCTTGGGGGTGGCTCGATTGATTTCGTCCGCCAGCACGATGTGCGCGAAAATCGGGCCCTTCTGGAATTGGAACTCGCGGCGGCCATCCGGAGATTCCATGACGAGATTGGTGCCGAGGATGTCGGCAGGCATCAAATCGGGGGTGAATTGAACCCGATTGAAGGAGAGGTCGAGCACTTCACTCAACGTGCGGACGAGGAGCGTTTTTCCCAGGCCGGGCACCCCTTCGAGGAGCACGTGGCCGCCTCCGAAGATGGCGGTCAGAGTGCCCTCCACAATGGCATCGTGGCCCACAATCACTTTGGCGATTTCCTGGCGGAGCCTCGTGTAAGCGTCGCGAAAGAGGTCGATTTTTGCGTCCTGATCCATGGCGTCGAGTGTTGATGTGACGACGCGCCGCTCCGGTTCCCCGGTCCTTACGCGTCTGAGTGTGCTGCGGGGTCAAAGTAGACTTGCTCCTGACAACTGGCAAGTTGGGAATCCCCGTGTGCGCGGTGCATCCCGATGTTGCCGGTGATGCAGGTAGGGCGCGTCCGTCCCGGCGCGCCGCCGGAGCATGATGTTTTGCATCCAGTGGGCGGCGGGCTGGGACAGGCCAGCCCTACCAACAACATCGGGATGCACGGCCGTGTGCGAGGAGTGGGAACTCGCCCCACGCCTGACTCGATGAGATCATCTCCTTTGGGTCGCTCGACTTCGGAGGCGCATGCCCCGGATCGAAGGCCCTCCATCCGCCCCATGCAAGCACGCCGCGTTGAAAAGACGTTGTCCGTGGAGGACGTCATCACTCTACGCGAGACTCCATTTCGCCGCGGCGAGTCTGTCGAATCATCGTCCGCGCATTTTTGGCTGTCGCTTCATCAAGTTCCCGCCACCCGCTTGTCGGCACTCCGACGGATTACCACCAAGCCATGCGCTCGACACCTTCTTTGCCGTCTTCGCGTCTTTTGCGTGAGGAACCTCATCTGCCTCGCGCAAAGGTCGCAGAGGACGAACCGTGCCTGGCATGAACATCGCAGGACGACCTTTCCCGGTCCTTCTGCCGATTGCCATCGACCAAGTTGACTTGGTGGCTGCGCCACTCTGCCGACCGCATCGGGATGCCAGGTATGGGTCCAGCGTCCAATTGGAACGCATCGCTGGACTGAACTGTCCGTGATGCGATTTAAGTTCCAGTCTCCTCGACCCAACCACGTCGCCTTGCTCGACCACGCCGGAAAAGCGCCAGAGGGCTGGCGCCCTCCAAGACCTGGCGGATCCTCCACCCGCCTCGCCGTCGCGAAGCGTCTTGGACTGCGGTAGCCCTCTACCGGTAGAGGTAGGTCCCCGGGGTGATTGATCGAAACTTGAGATGGGCCTTAGCCGCCCAGATCTAGCGAGAGATCGATGCTGATCAATGGCCGTTTCCAGAGTTACTGCCGCTCGTACTCCCCTTTGCCGGTTTTCTTGAGCACGGTGAATCCGGCTTTCTTGGCGTCGATGATGGACAACGGCTTGAGTTTCATGGGTGAAAACACGTTGGAAATGATTTTCCGCACCGGCTTGCGGCAGGCCGGGCATTGTTTCAGTTCCGGCGCGCTAAGAGGACGGCGGAGCGTAAATTTTCCACCGCAAACCACGCAGTTGCCGTCGCAAAGTTCGTATTCGTAAAGAGGCATGTTACCGTTCGTTCAGTGTTAGGTGTCAATCTGCTCCTGCTTCCCTGGAAACGCAATCGATCAACGGCTGCCCTCATCTACTCAGAAGGAGATTCAAGGCCGCGGCTTTTAGATGAGCACGAATCGGGACGGTCCTCCTGACGCGCTGGAACTCTCTTCCGATTCTCGACCGCCTGGATGAAACGACTCATTTGCAAAAATTCCTCGGTCGATCTGTGAAATCCGTATCATCCGTGGTTTCGCAGCCCCGAGCGTATCAGAGCGCGCAACCCTCGCCAGCCTAGCCAAATGAAAAAGGGATGAGCGACGACAATCAGCCAGGCGATCCAAAACTCCAAAGGTCGATCACCGAATTCCCGCACGGGTCGTTCGGTGCCGTCCGTTCGAGCCAGCAACCAGCCCGCGCCCAACGACGGAAACACCCAAAGAATCGACATGACGGCGAAAAACAGCGAGCGACGCTCTTCGGGTGAAAATTCCCCTGTCTTCAAACTGAAACCCTCCCGTTGACCGTGGGCCGATTGAATTCCCATCGGAACGAATGACGATGGCGCGGCACCCGAAAGATCAAGTTGCGAGGAAGGTGCATGGGTGGAACTCCGCCATCCGGATTAAGCCACGCAAGCCAGAAGGCCTTCGGCAAGTTCCTGACGGTCGAGATCCCTACCGATGAACACCAACTGGCTTCGGCGCGGTTCACTCGCGTTCCAAAATCGATCGGGCATGGCTTCAAAATGCGTTTGCACGCCGTGAAAAACGATCCGTTTTCCTTGTCCTTCGATGTGAAGGATGCCTTTGCTTCGGTATAAATCCCCGCCCTTGTTCGTGAGCAATCTGCCGAGCCATTCCTCTGTCTTCTTCAGATCCAGCGCCCGCTCCTCGAGCAACGCAATCGAGCTGACCCGGTCGTCGTGACGAGCGGTCACAGGCTCATGTTCGTGTTCGTGATCATCATGAGCATGATCATGATCATGCCCGCAACCGCAATGCTCTCCGTGCTCGTGATCGTGGTCGTGGTGATGTTCGTGCGTCTCCGCCTGGGCAGGCGCGGAATGAATTTCGAGCGGCTTCGACAAACTTCGGGCTCCGAGGGCGAGGAGCGACCCGACCTCGACCTGGGATCGAACGGTGCGGCGGATGGCAGCCAGCGAGTTCATCGCCCGCAACCTCCGTTCGATGGATTCCAATTGGACGTTCGAGACGAGATCGCTTTTGTTGAGGAGAAGGAGATCGGCATAGGCGATTTGGGCGGACGCCTCCGGAGCATCGTTCAGCTCTTTCTCGATATGCGGCGCGTCCACCACGGTGACGATGGCGTCCAATTCGATGCGATCGGCAAGATCCTCCCCTTGGAAGGTGGCGGCGATGGGACCGGGGTCGGCCAGTCCCGAAGTTTCGACCATGATGTAGTCGAAGCTCTTTTGATTCCGGAACAGTTCGGTCAGGCTGCGGATAAGATCGCCGCGCACTTTGCAGCACAGGCAGCCGTTGCTCAACTCCACGACCTCCTCCTCGGCCCCCACGACCAGTTGATGATCGATGCCGACCGAGCCGAATTCATTGATGATGATGGCGCATTTATAGCCGTGAGGCTGGGTCAGCAGGTGGTTGAGAAGCGTGGTCTTGCCCGCGCCGAGAAACCCCGTCAGAAGGGTGACCGGAATTCGATTGCGTTGCGTCTTCATTGTCGTCGAGCCCCTTTCTTATCGAGGAGGGGGCAAGGTGGCGAGGAATTTGCAGTGAGTTGGCCGCGAATCAGACGAAGCTGCGGATCACCGACCTTGGGTGACCTCATCATGTCTTGACCCCATTGCGTCACCGTCATCAAGCAATGTGTCGCGGTAAAGGAGGGCGAGTTGAACGCAACAGGCGGGATTCGTGAGGCTGGTCATCATTTCTCCAGCACCCATTCCAGCGGGAAGCGCGCAAAGACAAGGCCGGCGGTGTCGCCGCTTTCGTAAAGGATGCCGATGCGCCCGTCGCGCAGCACGGTCATGCACGAATACATCGAGAAGCCAGGATCGAGCAGCTTCCCATCGCTCCAGGTCTGCCCGTTATCCGTGCTGTGGCGAATGGTCAGGTGGTCCCGGCGTTTCGGGTTGTTCGGATTGGAAAGCAGGAGTTCGCCGTGCGGATGGCGAATGAGGCTGGCCTGACAGGTCGGATCGGTGACAGCCAGCCGGGGTTCGCTCCACTTGCCGTCCTTCCATCTTGCCCACGCGCGCTGCCCGGCACGGGCTTCATTCCGCATGGAGAGCAGCAGTGAGCCGTCGCTGCATTCGGCAAGCTGCGCTTCGCTGGTCGGTGGCTTCGCGGGAATCGCGGGCGGCGAGATTCTCCACGTCGCGCCCGCAGCGCGTTGGGCGGTGTGCTCCGAGGATTCTGGCGGAGCCAAGCCTACCTCTGGCTGGGCGTCTTCTACGTGATCTACCTCGCGATGGACATGGCTTCGCGCCGTAAACGACTGTGGCGGCTTCGAAATCCAGAATCCACACCTCAAACCTCCCAGGGGCGAGCGGAATGGGGCATTCCAGTGATCGGGGCCGTCCTCGGTCTTGCGGTTGGCAGTGGTTTGGATCACGTGGCAAACATTCTCCTGACGCTCGCCTTCCCCGGTGTCGGTCTCGTCTGGGCGGTCTTTTTCGGGGGGAACCCCTGGATCGGCGCGGCGCATCTGGCCCTCCTTCTGGTGGCGTGTGGTTTTTTCTTGGAGTGCGCCGCCACAGAACTGGATCTCTTGCGTTGGAGCGGAGGGCTCAACGACGCGGCTGCCGGTGAAAAGCTCACCGAAGCCACCCGACCCGAGGTTCTCTCCGACCCAGAACCCATCCCAAACACCGCACCCCCGGCTCTCCTGCCCAGTCCGCATGTGGAGGTCCGACGAGCCGCCGCGCCGCATTCGTCTCGATCAACCTTCTCTCCCATCCCAGGACCTGCCTCGGCGTCTGGTTCTTCCGAACCTCCTGCCTCTGTGCTCAAGCACGAACTCATGGCGAAGCTGTTGCGCATGGATTCTTCAGCCCTGGCATTGACTTGGAGTGCCGTTGCATTTTTTGCACTCCGTCCCTTTTTCCTGAGTGAAACCAGTCCTGCGAGCATCCCCACCCATTGGCTTCTGTGCGAGTTTGACGTAAGGAGGCTGTTCACGGCGCTCGTCTATCTCGGAACGATTTGGCATGTGTGTCGCGCCGCGCTCAAACTGCAAAGGTCCGGAGTCTGGGAGTTGATCCGAGTGAGTCCGATGGAGAATCGTGACTACCTCGAGCTCACGCTGCACCAGGCTATTACTCGATCTCTGCTGAAACCGCTCCTCTATACTCAACTCGCCGGACTGGTCCTGCTCGGACTGCTCCAAGGAGCCGGGCTTAATCCGCGAGGCCCCTTGGAAATCGTTTTCTATGGCTGGTGTTCGATCCGGTCGCTGATTCTGGCGAAGATTGTTGGATGGGCGAGCCTTTCTGCGTCCATGCGAACTCAAGCGGAAACTCAGGCCGCTGCGGGAGTTTTCTGGAAGACGCTGGTTCTGCCTTGGCTCGCCATGTTGGCCTGCGCCGCCGTCACGGGACCATGGGGAACGGCGATTCTTGGGTTTCTCCTGGATTTAGCTCTTTGGCACCATTTCCGAAATCAAGCGCTGTTCCGGATGCGCCGCCCCATGGAACCCGCCTCAACTCCTGCCGCCTGGAATCAATCGGCGCTCGCCATGGGCGGGCGCGCTTGTTAGGGAAGGTCTTCGAACCTCCCGACTGACTTGATGCTGAAGTTACTCGCCGTTCCGCACCCCGGCCCGGCGGAGTTCTTTTGTTTAACCCGGCCATGGATCATCCTCAACCTATCGCAAGATTTTGCGGCAGGGGCTTTCTCAAGTTTCGATGGATCACCTGGCGGATTCGCCCTGAGGCGGAGGCGGTCAAGCGGGGGGACTTCAGTTGGCGCCGGTTGAAGCGGTGCCCTTTCTCAGTTCGAGCAGCTTGATGTAGTCGGTCAGGATCGAGACCGTTTCTCCGAGGTGCGGGTCGAGTTTGGTGACATCATCCAGTTCTTCCTCGTCGGCCTCTTCCTTGGGCAGGGGTGTTTCGTTGGAGGCGGTAAGGGCTTCGGTGGTCCTGGCGGAGGACAATTTCAGGGGTTGATCCTTGTCGACCATGGCGAGGCTGAGATCGAAGATCTTCACGGGGTTGTTCTTGCGGGCGGCGCGTTCCTTCTTGCGCGCTTCGTCCCGGTCGCGGATTTCCTGAAGTTCCTTGAGCCGGGTGGCTTCATTGAGGGAGATGGTGCGGTCGGCCAATTGCTTTTTGAGCAACTCGATGTCTTCGTTCAGATAAACGAAGTCGGTGCTCTTGCGAACGCGATCCGCCGAGGCGATTTTGAGCGGCTCGAGAAAGGGGGTGACACGGTCCTGGCGGGCGAAGGGGACTGGAGTGGTTCCATCGGCCGGCAATGCATCGGGCAGGCTCGATTCCCCCAGTTCCATATAATCGTATCGTGACGGGAGAATAATATCCGGGGTCACACCGATCTTTTGGGTGGTGGTTCCCGCGACGCGATAGAACTTGGCAACCGTCAGCTTGAGTTTGCCCGGGTCGGGACCGAAGTCGTCATCGACGAAGGATTTCAAGGAGAGAAGTTTTTGCACCGTGCCCTTGCCGTGGGTGGCCTGGTCCCCTACCACGACGGCGCGTCCGTAATCCTGGAGCGCTCCCGCCGCAATTTCGGAGGCTGAGGCGCTCAAGCGGCTGACGAGCACGACGACCGGGCCTTCGTAGGCGACCTTGGAATTGGTGTCGGGATAGACTTGAGCACGGGCTGGGAGGGGCTTGTCGCGAACTTGGACCACCGGGCCTTTGGGGATGAAGAGTCCGGTCAGGGACACGGCTTCCTCGAGAATCCCGCCACCGTTGCGGCGAAGATCGAGGACAATGCCCGTGACATCCTCTTTCTTGAGCCGTTCAATCAGTTTTTCAATATCGCGGGAGCAGTTCTCATAAAACTGGGGCAGGGTGATGACCCCGACACGGGCGGTCTTGCCGTCGGGACCGGGTTGCTCGATCACGCGTGCTTTCGCGAATTGTTCGGTCAATTTGATCTCGTCGCGGATGATGGTCACCACCTTTTTCTCGGAACCGCCGATGGAATCAGCCGGAATAATGGTGAGGCGGACTTCGGTGCCGCGCGGCCCTCGAATGAGTTGAACCACATCCTTGAGGGGCATCTCGACGACATCGACGGCTTCACCGGCGCCTTGGGCAACGGCGACGACGCGGTCACCGGTCTTGATCTGTTTGCTGAGGTCGGCGGGCATGCCGGGGACGAGGCTGACGATTTTGGTGTAGCCGTCCTCCGATTGGAGAGTGGCGCCGATGCCGGTGAGGGAGAGCTTGATGCTCTTGATATCGAACTCCGCGGCGTCCGAAGCGCTCATATAATCGGAATGAGGATCATAGGCTCGTGACAGGGCAGTCAGGTAAAGCTGCAGAATATCATCGTTCTTGAGTTTCTGCATATTCTTGAGCTGCCGGTCATAACGCTTCGAAATCGTTTTGAGGGTCTCGGCCGGATCATAGGCGGGCGGTGTTTCCTCTTTGGCTCCTGATTTCTTACGTTCCTCGGCCTTCTTCCGCGCCTTGTCCAGAAAGGCGAGGCGGTCCTGCAGCAATTCAAATTTGATCCGCTGCCGCCAGAGCATTTCCGCCTCGGCTTCGTCTTTGGGCCAGGGCGCTTTGCTTCGAGTGATCAGAAATTTTTCGTCGCCGGTGAAATCGGCAGTGGCCGGCTCTTTGATCAGCCTCTGGGCGAGTTGATTTCGTTCCGTGAGACGGGCCAGGTACTGGTCGAAAATCTCGAAGGCAGGCGCCGCATCCCGCCGTAGGGTGTGCTTGTGAAGGACGCTGCCGTACTTCGCGTTCAAGGCGTCCACCTCCGATTGGAGGAGCACCATGTGGGTGAAATCGAGGGCGTCGAGATAGTTTTTGAGAAACGTCTTCGAGATGTTCTCGTCGAAAATGGCGTGTTTGTAATGCGCCTGCTCGAGGATGCGGCCCACCCACTGGGCGATGCGTCCGGAATCCGCGCGGTTGAGATCCTCCGCGGCGCTCAAGGGGGCCAGTGAAACCGCGGCGAGAAGAAAGACGGCAAGGACGTGGCGCATGAAAACCATGTGCCCAATGTGCCTCGAAAATCCGCGGAATCAACCCAGAAAGAGGGATTGCCAGGCCTGCCCGTGTATCCCGATGTTGTTGGTAGGGCGGGCCTGTCCCAGCCCGCCGCCCACGGGATGCAAAACATCATGCTCCGGCGGCGCGCCGGGACGGACGCGCCCTACCTGCATCACCGGCAAC
>VHDF01000034.1 GCA_016871495.1 Verrucomicrobiota bacterium
GGCACGTGGCAAAGACATGGGTAACAAAGTGAGCATAGACATGGGTAACAGTTTTCGTTTCATTTCCCGCCGTTTTTGGGGGCGTGACATGGAACATCTTTACTCAGGTGGCGCGACGGATGCGGTTTGTGAAGTTGGCCTTGAAGGCCCAACAGAGCATGTCGCGGTTGTGCCGGTCTTTCGGTATCAGTCGCAAGTGCGGCTACAAATGGAAGCAGCGCTTCGAGTAGGAGGGGGCGCGGGGACTGATGGATCGAACGCGCCGTCCGCATCGCTCGCCCAAGCAAACAAGCCCGGAGTGGTTGAAACGTCTTCGGCAGTTGCGACGACGTCATCGGAGCTGGGGTAGTCGCAAACTGCGGGCTCGATTGGCCAGGCAGTACCAAGGGCAAGGCGTTCCGGCGGCGCGGACGATTGGAGGATGGCTCAAGAAGCTGAAGCTCAGTCGCCGTGTTCGTCGGCGTTCCTGGAGCGGGCCCCCCATCCGGCGTGGGAAGTTGACGGTGGCCAAGCGGAACAACCCAGTATGGACCGTGGACTTCAAAGGGTGGTTTCGGACGCAAGATGGAAAGCGGGTGGAACCGCTGACGGTCCGCGATCTGCACAGCCGCTATGTGCTGAGCATCCGGTTGTTGCCCGACCAAAGGTGGGAGCCCGTGAGACGAATCTTCCAGCGTCTTTTTGGACGCTACGGCTATCCAGCGGTGATCCGCGTGGACAACGGGGGGCCGTTTGGATCGAACGGTCCCGCAGGGCTTTCGCGATTGAGCGTTTGGTGGACGGCAATGGGGATTTCGCTGGAGTTCATTGCGCCAGGCCACCCCGAACAGAATGGGGCCCACGAGCAAATGCACCGAGTGATGAAGGCGGAAACGACCCGCCCGCCATCGCACACTCGGCGCGCGCAGCAGCGCCGGATCGATCGCTGGTTGCGTGTCTACAATCAGATTCGCCCACACGAAGCACTGGCGCAAAGACCACCGGCCGATTTTTACCGTCCCGGCGTGCGACAACGAAGAACCGCCGTCGTGACCTATCCCCAGCAGTGGCTTGTTCGTCAGGTCAGGAGCAATGGGCAGATCAAGTGGCGCGGTCGAAAGCGCTTGATTGGGGAAGCCTTCGTTGGCTATCGCGTCGGGCTCAAGGCGGGCCGGAAGGACTGGGCAGTTTACTTTGGCAGTTTGCTGATTGGAGAATTGCGAGAGAGCGATGTGGGCGGCATGCGTCCAGCTCGGTATGCACGCCACCGGTGACGTCCACGCGTCCGGAACAAACTGAGATGGGAAACTCCCGATCGGCGCGGACGCCACGCCCTTCGGGCGGTTCCGCTGCGCGGTGAGTGCTGTCGCACTCACCGCTACGCTCCACCGCCCGAAGGGCGCTCTCCCGCAGGAAGGATGAAGCGAAGAAAGTGTTACCCATGTCTTTGCCCGCAGCCCCTCTCGGTCCTCTCCCCGCTCATGCTTCGCAGGGAGAGGAAGAATTCCTTGGGGACAGAGATCTCGGGGATCAGGACTTTCTCAGGTCCCTCTCTTCCCGTTCAGAAGGGCGTATTCCATCGAGTCCACCAAGGCTTGGAGCGAGGCCGAGATGATGTTCTCGCTGACGCCGACGGTGCCCCATTCGCGGCGTCCGTCGCTGCTGGTGATCAGGACTCGCGTTTTGGCAGCGGTTCCGGCGACACCATCGAGAATGCGCACTTTGTAGTCGATGAGATGAATGGCCTTGAGCTTGGGGAAGGACCGGGCCAGAGCGGATCGCAATGCGCCATCCAAGGCATTGACGGGTCCGTCGCCATCCGCAACGGTGTGATGTATGGTTTCCCGGACCCGTACTTTGACTGTGGCTTCGCAGATTGAGTCTTTGACGGAGCCGCGGGTGGAGACATGGTAGGCATCGACACTGAAGAGGAGTTCGGGATTTTTTTCCAGCACGCCGCGGATCAGGAGCGCGAGCGAGGCCTCGGCGGCTTCGTATTCAAAGCCCTGGCTCTCGAGCGCCTTGATGCGGCTGGTGATTTCACGGAGTTCGGGTTGATCCGCCTTGAGCGGGAAGCCGAGTTCCTGGGCTTTGACCAGGATGTTCGTGCGACCGGACATGTCACTGACCAGGACGCGGCGCGTGTTTCCCACCGATTCGGGTTCGATATGTTCGTAGCTGCGCGCCACGCGCTCGATGGCGTGGACATGAATGCCGCCTTTGTGGGCGAATGCAGTTTGGCCGACCCAGGGCCGGCGCGGGTCGTGCCGCAAGTTTGCGATCTCATCCACGAATTCGGAAAGTTCGCGCAGTTTCGGCAGGGATTTGGCCGGCACCCCCAGTTTCTTCAGTTTGTAATGAACGATGGGAATGACGCTGGTGAGGCTGCAATTGCCGGTTCGCTCGCCAAATCCGTTGATGGTGCCTTGGACCTGCGTGGCCCCAGCTTCGATACCGGCAATGGCATTGGCCACTCCGAGTCCGATGTCGTCGTGAGTATGGATACCCACACGCGTGTTGAGTTTGGACCGGGCGATCCGCGTGATGCGCTCGATCTCGGAGGGAAGGCAGCCTCCGTTCGAGTCGCACAAGCAGACGCAGTCGGCGCCGGCTTCCTCGGCCGCCTGCCACGTGGCCAGGGCGTAATCCGGAGAGTCTTTGAATCCGTCGAAGGAATGTTCCGCGTCATAGACCACGGTGCGTCCCTGGTCCTTGAGATACCGGATCGTGTCGCCGATCATGGCGAGGTTTTCGTCCGGCTTGACGCGCAGCACTTCGAGGACGTGCAGGAGCCAGGTCTTGCCGACGATGGTGATGACCGGGGCACGGGCGTCGAGGAGCATCCGGACTTGTTCGTCCTGCTCGACGCGCACGCCCTTGCGCCGGGTAAAGCCAAAGGCGGCGATGCGCGCTTGTTTCCACTTGCGCCGGCTGGCCTGAGCGAAGAATTCCAGGTCTTTGGGATTGGATCCCGGCCAGCCGCCTTCAATGGTATGAATTCCGAAACCATCGAGTCTTTCGGCAATGCGAAGCTTGTCCGCCAGGGAAAAATTGATGCCTTCGCCCTGGCTGCCGTCGCGGAGGGTGGTGTCGTAGATTTCGAGATCCGGTTTCATAAAAGCCCTAAAACGCGGGGCGCTTCGGGCAGGCGTTTCTAAGTCAAAGGAGGGTTGGACGCAACGGGCAATCGAGTTGGGTTCCCGGCTTGTCTTTCGGCAGCTTCGTGCAAAGCTCCCCCCCGTTCCGCGCCGAATGCAGTGGCCGCCCGCCGGTTTCGAGTGAGTGCTCAGCCGGGTGGATGGCACGAATGGGGCGCGTTCGTCATCATGTCATCCCTGGCAGAGAGGAATTTGGGCGCGCGGGGCGGTCGGTTGCTTCCGGCCCTCGTGCTGGCTTGTTGGGCGGTTGGGTTGATCCTTCCCGGATTGGCGCGGGCGGCCACCGGAGCTCACCGCGTTGCCGCGTACCAGCATTGGGAAGGCGCGCATTACTTGATCGCGGAAGACTTGAACTTGATTGCCGTGGTCATTCCTCAGATTGGGGGGAGGGTTCTTTTCTACGGTTTCTCCGGAGACAATATTCTTTTCGAGGATCCCACCGTGAGCGGGAAGACTCTTGCCACGCTGGAACGCGGGTCCTTCGGGGGATATCAACTGGATATTGGACCTGAACTGCGGGGCATCTCTGCGCATCCCCAGTTGTGGGCGGGGGTTTATCACGCGAGTTCCCCGAGTCCTTATCAAGTGCGGGTTTCGAGTCCGCCCGAAAGCGAGTTGGGGTTGCGGCTCGAGAAAGAATTCACGATGGATCCTGATTCCGGACGACTGGGCGTGACTCAAACGGTCAAAAACACGGGCTCCACTCCGGTTTCGTATTGTTTGTGGGATCGCACCCTTTGCGTCAACGGCGGCTATGCCATCATCCCTTTGAACCGCAAGAGCCGTTTTCCGGCCAAATGGTCGATCCGCACGGGCAAGCCGGGAAGCTGGCAATACGACGGAGTGACACCGGCCAGTTCGCGCGCGAAGGTATTGGACGGCATGCTGATTGTGGAGGCTCGAGGCGAGGCGACTAAGATTGGGGCGGATAGCGACGCGGGATGGATCGCTTACGTCAAAGGCAATTTGCTGTTTGTGAAGTCGTTTCCGTACGAACCGGGCGGGCGTTACACCGACGGCGGCAACTCGGTGGAGTTTTACTGGGACGAACGGGTGGCGGAACTCGAGCCGCTGAGTCCGGAAAAGCAGCTTGCGCCCGGGGAATCCTATGTCTTTCCCGAACAGTGGTCGTTGGTGCGATTGAACGAGCCGGTCACCAGCCATCGGGAGGCGCGCAAGGCCGCCAAGCGTGTCGAACCCTTTCGATTTTCAACCTCGCGGTAGACGGTGTTGTCCATGACTCCTGAAGAAGCCTTGACTTTGTTTCGAGAAAGCGGCGCTTTGCTCGACGGGCACTTTGTCCTGCGGAGCGGCCTGCACAGCCGGCAGTTCTTCCAATGTGCGCTCGCGCTCCAGAGGATGCCGGTGGTGGAACAATTCGGACGCGCGCTGGCGCAGTCCGCGTCTTCGGCCGGGGCGGTGACGGTGATCGCCCCGGCGATGGGAGGGCTTGTGATTGGACAAGAGGTGGCGCGTCAGTTGGGATTGAGGTTTATTTTTGTGGAGAAGGAGGAGGGGAAACTCGTGTTGCGCCGCAGTTTCAAGATCGCGCAGGGCGAACGTTGCCTCGTGGTGGAGGACGTGGTGACCCAAGGGGGGCGGGTGCGGGAGACGATGGACATTGTGCGGAATGCTGGCGGGTTGGTGGCAGGAGTGGCGATGTTGGTGGATCGTTCGAATGGCCGGGTGGATCTTGGGGTTCCTACTTTTTCTCTCATCCGGCTGGCGGTGGAAACATTTGATCCTGCCGCGCTCCCCCCTGATTTGGCGGCAATTCCGGCGGTGAAGCCCGGCAGCAAGTAGCGTTCAATTCATGGCCTATCGATCCTACGGGGAGTTTGTCGAGGCGCTCGACCGGGCGGGGGAACTCATCCGGATTTCCGAGCCTGCCGCCACGGAGTTGGAGATCACGGAGATCGCCGATCGAGAGATGAAGAAGCCGGGCGGCGGGCGTGCTTTGTTGTTCGAGAAGCCGACGGTTCAGGGAAAGGTGTCCGGTTTTCCACTTGCGATCAACACCATGGGATCCTGGAAGAGGATGGCCCTGGCGCTGGGGGCCGATTCGGTGGAGAGCGTGGCGGCGGAGTTAGGGGCGCTCGTCAAGGCCAAGCCGCCCACGGGTTGGCGCGATGTGGCCAGGCTGCTGGGGTTGGCGTTCGATCTTCGACATGCGCGTCCGAAACGGGTTGAGTCCGGTCCTTGCCAGGAAGTGGTGCATCGTTTCGAAACTCCGGCGCGCGCCGAGCGCTGGCCGCCCGCGCCTGGCGTGGATCGAGCAGGCGCGGCCGATGAGAAGTGTCCCAGCTTGCTTGATCTTCCGATTCTGAAGTGCTGGCCGCTGGACGGGGGCCGGTTTGTGACGCTGCCATGCGTGGTGACCCAGGATCCGGACACGGGGGAGCGGAACGTGGGGATGTATCGCATGCAGGTGTATGATTCCTGTTCCGCGGGCATGCACTGGCAGTTACAGAAGGTGGGCGCCCGCCATGGGCGCCGCTATTATGATTCTGGAACGAAGATGCCGGTGGCGGTTTTTCTCGGTGGCGATCCGGTTTATCCGTTCGCGGCGACAGCTCCGTTGCCGGACGGTCTGGACGAGTTTTTGCTGGCGGGTTATTTGAGGCGGCAATCGATCGAGCTGGTCCGATGCCTGACGTGCGACCTGGAAGTGCCTGCCAACGCCGACGTGGTCTTGGAGGGCTTCGTCGATCCCGCCGAGCCCTTGCGGGAGGAGGGACCGTTCGGCGACCACACGGGTTATTACACGCTGCCGTCGCCTTACCCGGTGTTCCATCTGACTGCGATCACGCATCGGCGGGACGCGGTGTATCCGGCCACCATTGTGGGAATCCCTCCCATGGAGGATTTTTACATCGGAGGCGCGAGCGTGAAGCTTTTCCTGCCGATCTTCCGCATGAATTTCCCGGAGATCGTGGATATCGCGCTGCCGGCGGAGGGGGTTTTTCACAACCTGGTTTTTGTTTCCATCCGGAAGACTTATCCCATGCAGTCCTACAAGATCATGCACGGCTTGTGGGGCATGGGGCAGATGATGTTCACGAAGTATTTGGTGGTGGTGGATGACGACGTCGATGTTCACGACACGCGGGAGGTGTTGTTTCGCCTGTGCGCGAACACCGACCCGCAGCGCGACACCTTGATGACGCGGGGGCCGGCGGACGTGCTTGATCATGCGACGCCCGTCGAGGGGGCGGGATCGAAGCTCGGCTTCGACGCCACACGCAAGCTTGCCGGTGAAGGACAGTCGCGCGTGTGGCCGCCCTTGATTCGGATGGACGATCGCGTGAAACGAGCGGTGGAATCCAAATGGTTGCAGTGGGCGGGACTGGCCCGTCGAACAACATGAGCAAAACAATGGTGACAATGTGGTCCGGAGGCATAGAGAAGGCGCGGGGCCTCTTCGACGAGCATGTGTTGCGCAAGGCGCGCTACCTCGTGGATCACGCCAAAGTTTCCAAGGTCGAGTTGATCGAGGATGGTAAGGGGGTGGCGGCGGACGTTCTCGGGGGAGCTCCCTACCGGAGTTCGCTTGTGCCGCTGCCGGATGGGGGGTGGAAAGCCGCCTGTAATTGCGCCCGCAAGGTGAATTGCAAGCACGCCGGAGCGGTATTCCTGACCGTCCTGGACGCGAAAGCCGCTGCCGCCAAGGCCACCTCGGCCGTTCCCGGGCGAAAGGAGACTCCGGCTGCGAAAGCAACCATTCCGCGCCGGCTCGCCCCGGATTCTCAGATCAAGTTTGGCACGTACGTCGCGGAGATTCTCGGCCGGCCTTTGACGGTGCAGGAGTCTTCCTTTTGCCAGCATGTGGACACCGTTTTCAGATTCCACAAATCCACGAATCACATTGATTCTTGGAGCCTTTCGCGATTGGGCATCAGGCTGGAGGCGGATCTCTACGGCTATTGCGAATTTGGTCCGCGGCCGGCGACCCACGTGGTGGAGTTTTGGCATTTCCTGGCCTACACGGCGCGCAACTACCGGCAGCCGGTTCCGGAGTTTTTGAAAGGGATCCCGATTCCGCCCGAGATTGAAGCGGAGACTTCGAGTTGGTACCGAAAGAAGCAGCTTCGAGTGTGGTTTCGGCGTTTGGATGCCGCGACTTCGGAACTGGTGGAGGACAGTGAAGATGGAAGTGCGCAGACCGTTCAAACGCACGAATTCCGATTGATCCTGGCTCGCGATGCCGCCTGCCTCGAACACCGCGTGGCCGGGCAGGAGAAGTTCGTCCGGTGCAAACTCGATTTCCTGCGCGGTCTCGATGAAGCGCTGTTGGATGGGGCACTGGCGGTGGAGGAATGGAGCCGTCCACTCGTGGACGCCTACCTGGCGAGTTACAAGTTGGAGCCGCGGGTGAAGCTGACGTATCAGGATGCCGAGACTCATGGATTCCTGTGCCGTTTATTCCGGATCAAGCCTCCGCCGGAGTTCATTGTGGGAGATTCGGGTGAGCCGGTTCAATTCATCGAGGAGCCGTTGCGCTGGGAAGTGACTGCTCCCGCCGAGGGGGGCGGGGATTATCAACTTCGATTGCTCGACCCGGAGGGAGCGCCTCCGCCGCCCGCGCTGGCGGTGGTGGGCAAGACGCGTTGTTTTTATGTTTCGTCCGATGCGGTGCGCCCTTCGCCCCCGGTCCCCGCCGGACTGCTCGCGGCGGATGGACCCAATGCCATTCCCTCGGAAATCATTGAGACACCGAGCGGGGTGCGTTTTTTGACGACGTTGCGTTGCGTCATGCCGGAGCGTTTGGAATCCCGCGTTCAGCGGGTTGTGCCCAAGGTTTCCATCGGTTGCCGGCTGGTCACCCCCAACGTCTATTCGTCCGCGGAGTATTGCGAATTCGACGTCGCGGCCTCCGCGGCCAGCCCTTTGATTGAATTTCATGGACATTGGGATGGGCGGCAGTGGCAATTGAAAGAGAGCCAGAAGGCGAGTCATTCCCATCTGCTCATGAGCGTGGTCGATCAAAGCCTGATGGATCGAGTGCCCAAGCTGATGGAAATGCTTGGCGTCAAGTTCCCGTCCTACTACGGGGAGAAGCCGAAGTGCCGGGTGACGAAGAATTTTCCGGGTCTGTTCGCGGCCTGGGTGAAGTCGATGCCGCCGGAAATCCTTCTCAAACTCGACAAGCCGCTGAAGACCATCGTGGAGGGCGATGTTTCGGCCACCGTGAAGCTGCAGGTGGAGGAGGACGGCGTCGATTGGTTCAATCTGCGTGTGACGGTGGATACGAAAGCCACGGATTTGACTTCCGAGGAAATCAAGGCGCTGTTGGATGCCAGGGGATCGTTTGTGCGTTTGAAAGGGAAGGGGTGGCGGCGGCTTGCTTATGACCTGACCCCCGAGGAGGACGAGAAGCTCGCCAAGCTGGGATTGAGTCCGCACGAGCTCTCTTCCGAGCCTCAGCGTCTGCATGCGTTGCAACTGGCCAATGAGGCGGCGAAAAAGTTTCTGCCCGCCGCGCAAATTGAAAAGATCGAGCGTCGGGCCTCTGAGATACGAACCCGGATCACCCCCCATCAACCGGCTGCTGTGAAGGCTGAATTGAGGCCTTACCAGACCGATGGATACCATTTTCTGGCCTATCTTGCCTCGAACCGCTTTGGCGGAATCTTGGCTGATGACATGGGCCTGGGGAAAACACTCCAGGCGCTGACCTGGCTGGCCTGGTTGCGCAAGGAGTTGCACGAGTCCGGACCCGTCCTGGTGGTCTGCCCCAAGTCCGTGACTGACAACTGGCGTTCGGAGGCTGCCAAGTTTACCCCGGAATTGAGAGTCCGGTTGTGGACCGCCGCAGATGTGGGTCAGTTGGCCGAGCAGGCAGGCTCCGCCGACCTTCATATCCTCAACTATGTGCAGTTGCGCATGACGGCGGAACTTGTCGCCGGCATCGCCTGGTCGGTGGTCATCCTGGATGAGGGGCAGAACATCAAGAATCCGGATTCGAAGACCGCGCAAGCGTCGCGGGCGTTAAAGGCGGTGCATCGGCTCGTCCTTTCTGGAACCCCCATCGAAAATCGGCTGCTGGATTTGTGGAGCTTGATGGCGTTTGCCATGCCCGGGGCGCTGGGGAACCGGTCTCAATTCATGCGGACGTATGACGCCAAGGGAGATCCACTGGCGCGGCAACGCCTCACCGCGCGGGTGCGCCCCTTCCTGCTTCGCCGCACGAAGGGCCAAGTGGCGCGGGACTTGCCGGACCGCATCGAAGAGGATCTCTTCTGCGAATTGGAGGGCGAGCAAAAGCGGCTGTATCAAGCCGAACTGAAACTGGCGCAACAGCGATTGTTGGGGGTGAAATCCGACGAGCAACTCGCCAAAGAACGATTTCATTTTCTCACTTCGCTTCTGCGGCTGCGTCAAATCTGCTGTCATGTCGGTCTCATCAAGGAAGGCGCGGTGGATGAGAGCGCCAAACTCAACGCGCTGCTCGACATGCTGGAACCGCTCATGGAGGAAGGGCACAAGGTGCTCGTGTTTTCCCAGTTCGTCGGAATGCTGAATCTCCTGGAGACGGCTTTTGAGGAAAAGGCCTACCGCACTTTCAAACTGACGGGGAGCACGGAGGATCGCGGCGATCTGGTCCGGGATTTCCAGGCCGCGGAGGGTTCGGCCATTTTTCTGATTTCGCTCAAAGCGGGCGGCTTTGGATTGAATCTGACCGCGGCGAGTTACGTGGTATTGTTCGATCCCTGGTGGAATCCCGCCGTGGAGAACCAGGCCATCGACCGCACGCACCGGATCGGCCAGAGTTCCAAGGTTATTGCTTACCGGCTGCTCATCAAGAACAGCATCGAAGAAAAAATCCGGCAATTGCAGAAGCAGAAGTCGAGTCTCGCCTCCGATCTGCTGGGTGAGGAAAAGTTCGCCCAAAGTTTGACCATGGAAGATCTGCAATTTCTCCTGGCCTGAAGCCGCAGGCCGGAGTGGCGGGCGGCCTTAACCGCAGTTTTCGACGGAATCGCGAATCGCCTTCCTAAACTGGGGGATGCCTTCGTCGAAGGCCGCGGCGATCGGAAGCACGGGCGTTTTGGGAATACGGCGCTTGAACTTGCGCAGGTTCGATTCCGCAACCTCTTCATCCATCTTGTTGGCGACCACCAAGCGCGGGCGCTGCAGCAAGGCGGGATCATAAAGTTCGAGCTCCGCCAGCAATTCCCGATAATCCTGCCAAGGTTCGCGTCCATCGGTTCCGGCCATGTCGAGCAGAATGACCAGGACTTTGCACCGTTGGATGTGGCGAAGGAACGCGTGGCCGAGTCCGACGTTCTTGTGCGCTCCGGCAATCAAACCGGGCACATCGCACACCGTGAGCCGGCAGTAATCCTCGTATTCGACGATGCCGATCTGGGGGTGGAGCGTGGTGAACGGATACGGCGCGATCTTGGGGCGGGCGCGCGAGATCGCGGTCAGGAGGGTGGATTTGCCGGCGTTGGGAAAGCCCACGAGTCCAACCTCGGCCATGATGCGCAGTTCGAGCTGAAAGTCGCCTTCGTCGCCCGGCTCTCCGGGTTGGGCGAAGCGGGGAGTTTGCCGGCGAGCGGTCGCGAAATTGCGGTTGCCCAACCCTCCCCGGCCACCCCGGCAGAGCACAAACTGCTGGCCATGTTCTGTCAAATCCGCCACCCATTGCTTTTCCCCGGATCCTCCGTCTGGAATGATGGGATCTGGCTCCTGTTCGAGATCGATTTCCTGGGCGCGCTCGCGCCCTGAGTAACGCATGACAGGCCGCCTGCCGGTCGCGCTCAGCAGAGTGGGGCGGGTGGGTTCGGCCTCAGTTTCAGGTTCAGGTCCCGGTTTGCTGGGAATCTCCTCGTCTTGGGGGGAGGCGACCCGAGGCAGTTTCCAGACGACGGTTCCGCATGGAACTTTGACGAGGAGGACCTTTCCCGCGTGGCCGTCCATGCCTTTGCCCATGCCTGCTTCACCATTTTGGGCGATGAGGCGGGGCTTGTAGTATTGTTCGATGAGGTTGTTGAGGTCGTGATCCGCTTGCAAGATGACGTCGCCGCCGCGTCCGCCATTGCCGCCGCTGGGGCCGCCTTTGGGCACGAAGGCTTCTCGGTGGAAGGCGACGCAGCCCTTGCCGCCGTGGCCGGCCCGCGCGTAGATCTTGATCTCGTCGATGAACACGAAGGAAACGGGTTGGGTGAAGAAAAAAGGCGAGGTTGAGGAACCTCGCCTTGCGCCCCGGGTGCCCGTGGGCAAATCTTAGTTGTTGGCGGTGGAGGGAATCACACTGACGCGTTTGCTGTTCTTTTCGAATTTCACGTGGCCGTCGGTCTTCGCGAACAGAGTCCAGTCCCGACCGGTGCCGACATTCTGGCCGGCGGTGAATTTCGTCCCGCGCTGGCGCACGAGAATGCTGCCTGCGGTGACGAATTGACCGCCGTATTCCTTGACGCCAAGCCTTTTGCTGACGCTGTCGCGTCCGTTCTTAACGCTGCCGCCGCCTTTCTTGTGTGCCATAAGTTGAAGTGAGGGAAAAGGGTGGTGCGACGGTTTAGCCCGTGATTTCTTTGATGAGGACGACGGAAAGTTCCTGCCGGTGTCCGATCGTCTTGTGGTAACCCTTGCGGCGCTTCATCTTGAATGTGAGCTTCTTGTCGCCGCGTTTGTGTTCCACCACATCCGCGACGATGGAGGCTTGCGCCACGGTGGGGGATCCCACGGAGATGTTGCCGTCTTTATTGACCAGCAAGACGCGGTCAAAGGTGAAGGGTTGTCCCGCCTCGGCTTCGATCCGCTCGATTTCGAGGAGGTCGCCTGCCGAGACACGATATTGTTTACCGCCGGTTTCGAATACTGCGTACATAGTCACCCTGATTTTGGGAACGCAGATGCAAGCAAACGAGCCCGGGCGTGTCAACCTCTTGTTTTTCTCTTTCCGCCCTCGTCGCCTCCCGGTAAAACGCCTCTGGCGTTGCATCGGTAGCTCAATTGGATAGAGCTTCTGACTTCGGATCAGAGGGTTGCAGGTTCGAGTCCTGCCCGATGCACCAGTTTTGAATCAACGACTTACGCTGATTCTGCGAAGGCGGTCGAAAGGCCGCCTTCGCCATCGCCTCCGCTCCGCGGCCGGGCGGGTTTGGTGGTGAAGACGGTCGAGGAGGAAAATAGACGCAGACGCAGGAGAACTTGATTGAAGACGCGACGGGCGATGCATCAGCTTAAGGGGCGATGGCGAATTCGCGGCCGGACATTCGAACGATTTTTCCGCAACAACTGACAGCGACCCTGTCGGAATGGGGGCATCCAACCTACCGGGCGGATCAAATCACCCAGTGGGTCCATCGCGCTCGCGCGGCGAGTTGGGATGAGATGACGAACGTTCCTGGGGAACTGCGCGAGCGATTGGCCGAAACGTTCTCCCTGCATCCCCTTGAGTTGGTGGCGGTCCAGGGTTCCGGGGATACCACCCGCAAATTTCTTTGGCGTTTGCGGGACGGGTCGCTCATCGAGAGCGTGTTGATTCCGGCGAATCCGGCCCTTTACGGCGAGTCGAGCGACCGGCATACCCTTTGCGTCTCGACCCAAGTCGGCTGCGCGTACGGATGCCGGTTTTGCGCCAGCGGCCTGGAGGGGTGGAAACGGAATCTGGAGCCTGAGGAGATTGTGGGTCAGGTTTATGCTGTTGAGCGCTGGCATCAAGACCAGCGGCGAAAGGAGGGTGGGCTCATCGAGAAGGCGAAGGAACGGCTGGTGAGCAATCTCGTGATCATGGGCATGGGCGAGCCGCTGGCCAACTACGAGCGACTGATGCAGGCTTTGCGGATTCTCAATGCCTCGTGGGGAGGTGGATTGGGGGCGCGGAAGATCACGGTTTCCACGAGCGGTCTGGCGCCGCAAATCCGGCAGTTGGCGAACGAGCCTGAGCAATTCCAACTGGCCATTTCGCTGCACGGGGCGACGGATCCGGTCCGGAACCGCATCATGCCTGTCAACCGGAAATACCCGCTGGGGGTGCTGATGGAGGCTTGCGCTTATTTTCGCGAAGCGAAGTCTCGCCTGATTACTTTTGAATACATCTTGCTGGCCGGCATCAACGACACTCCGGGCGATGCCAAGGCGCTCGGCGAACTGGCCTTCAAGCTGAAGGCCAAGGTCAATCTCATTCCTTACAACCGAGTCGAAGGACTGCCGTGGGAACGGCCCGAGGAGCCTGAACAAGAGGCTTTCCTGAGTCGGCTCAGAGAAGGTGGCGTTACGGCCACGCTCCGGCGGGAGAAGGGGCACGATATCGACGCCGCGTGCGGGCAGTTGCGATTGCGCGTCGAGAAGGCTCAGGCCGAGAGCGGAGAGGAAAAGAACGAGGCTCAGAACTCCTGACCTGGCGTGGAATCAGGTTGAGCCCGCTTGGCGGTAGATGAGGCGGAGGTGGGAAGAATGGTTTCCGTTTGCGAACCATGACTTGGAGCGTATCGGGAGCATTCTTTTCGGAGGTGCCAGTTTCGCCCGCCCTCCTCACAAGGATGCGCAAGCCTTGGCCGTCGCGGGCTTCTGATCCGAAGGTCAGGTCGTGTCCGCACGGCTGGCGCTCTACCAATCGCCATTCATGCAGTCGGCGAAGATCGCGCGTTGGATGCGTTCCTCGGCCATTGCGCGGTAGTCGAGATCGGCTGCCGAGTTCAGAGGGTCCGATCTGTGAACTTCTCCGCGCGCCGGGAGCGAAGTTCTCCAACAGGCGGAATCCCTCCAATCCACGGTCTCGATGCCGCGCGTGTGGGTGAGCTGAGGGAAGAAATCCTCCATGGTTCTCTTGGCTCGGATGGAATCTTCCAACACTTGGGCGAGGGTTTCGCGAAGGGCAGGGCGGGCTGCTCGGCGAAATCGAGACAAATCTCCTGCGCTTGTTGGTTTGCCGTCGCACCAGGCCCGCCACATGGGAGCCTTGGTGCACAGTTCCTCGATTTCTTCTGACGGATAGATGCCCCGCGCGTAGGCCATCGTGAGGATGGAGAGAAGTGAACGGAACCTTATTCGGGTTGAACAGAACTCAGGGGCGCCCACGACGGAACTCCGGGCGTGAAAGAGTCCCGCCCTCGTTACGAGAGCCCACGCATCGGCCTGAAGGAGGTGAAGCATGGCATCCGAATGGGTTCCGCGAGCGTAGTCCAAAGGGGTGTTGATGTTTTTCACGATAGGCCTTTCTTTGCCGGGAACTGGGTTCCCGATGATTCGACTCGTCTTAGTTTTCCCAGGTTCGGGTGACGATCCGGTGACGAAGTCGAGACTTCTGGGAAAAAGAGTTGATTGGGTGTATCTCTTGTGATGGGAGCAGCTTGGGTGAGCGAACCGGGTTCTTCGGGATTCTGAACGAAGTGGTCGCAACCCTGGAACTCGGCCCGACCGACTGTGGGGCGCGGCGTTTAGCCCGGATCATTCATCCTGAGCTTGAATCCGCGACCGTGTGCCGCGTGAGGGCACGCGGCCTACCATCGCGCCTGCCTCTGTGTTTGGAGGCCCGGTGTCATCGCCGGGCGTCCCGTGCATGAAATAGGCAGGCAAGGCCGTTTCGGGAGGTGTCTTCGAAAGGGCGTTGATGGTTCGAGAGGCTAGTGGAGTGCAGATGCAATGGGATTTCCCCTGGAAGTTCGTGCAGTTGGAGCGAGTCGACGCGGTTCGGATTGCGGGCACCGAACCCGCATTTTTCACACTCGAAGGGGTCGAAGGCCCATGATTACTTCCGTTCAACCTCAGTGCGCGCCTCGACACGATCCGGGCCATTGGGGTACGGTCGCGGCGTGTTGAACGACGTTGGTGCCGTGATCCATCCCAAGTTGCTTCAGGATTTCCTTTCGGTTGTGGGTCCGTCGGGGGTGGTGGCTTTGCCCCGGGAGTTGCTGGTCTACGAGTGCGATGCCTTCACGCTGGAGAGGAATCTTCCGGGGGCGGTGATTTTGCCCGGAACCGTGGAGGAGACGGCCCGAGTGGTTCGGCTCTGTCGCGACGCGGGCGTTCCCATCGTTCCGCGCGGGGCCGGCACCAGTTTGAGTGGCAGCGTGCTCGCGGGTTCCAACGCGGTGATGATCGGCGTGAGCCGCTTGAATCGGATTCTTGACCTGGATCCGCGCAATCGCCGGGCCTTGGTTGAGGCGGGCTGCGTCAATGCCTGGGTGACGCAGGCAGCCCAGCCCTTCGGCCTCTATTACGCCCCCGACCCTTCCAGCCAATCGGCCTGCACCATCGGCGGCAATGTGGGCACGAATTCGGGCGGACCCCACACCCTGAAGCAGGGCGTCACCACCAACCATGTTCTGGGGTTGGAGATGGTGCTTCCCGACGGCGATGTGGTCTGGCTGGGAACGCGTCCGGGCGAAGGCGAGCGCGACGATGGCATGGATTTACGCGGGGCCGCCATCGGTGCCGAGGGCATGTTCGGGGTGGTCACCAGGGTCTTGCTGAAGTTGGTCCGCTCGCCCCAGGCCTACCGGACGATGCTCGGAGTTTTCGAGTCCGTCAGCGATGCCAGCCAGACCGTGAGCGACATCATCGCGGACGGTTTGGTGCCCGGCGCCCTGGAGATGATGGATCAAATGATCACTCAGGCGGTGGAATCCGCCTATCATTTCGGGTTTCCCCTGGATGCTGGAGCACTGTTGATCATTGAACTTGATGGCATCGAAGCCGGGCTCGACCGGCAGGTGGAGAGAGTCACCACTCTCTGCCGGAAGAATCGCGCGCGTGAAGTTCGCCACGCCAAGACCTCCGAGGAGCGCGCCGCCTTGTGGAAGTGCCGCAAGCGTGCTTTTGGTGCGATTGGAAGGTTGAGTCCGAACTTTTTGACGCAGGACGGGGTCGTGCCCCGGTCGAAACTGCCCGAAATGATGAACTTTATTCGGGAGGTGTCGGAGCGGTCCGGCCTGCGCATTCCGAACGTCTTCCACGCGGGAGACGGCAATCTGCATCCGTTGATCCTTTATGATGAACGGGATCCCGACCAGGTGCGGAGAGCGGTTCAGGCCGGCAACGAGATTCTTGAGCGCTGCGTGGAACTGGGCGGCAGCGTGACTGGCGAGCATGGGATCGGCGTGGAGAAAATGGAATTCATGTCGCGGCAGTTCAGTCCGGACGACCTCGATGCCATGCGCACTTTGCGCCGTGTGTTCGATCCGGGTCTGCGGAGCAATCCGGGGAAAATGTTTCCCTCCGGCGCCCGTTGCGGCGATGTTGCCGTGAAGAAGCAAGCCGCCGCATGAGTGCCCCAGCCGTTCTCATTTTGACTGATCAAGGTAGGGCGCGCACTCCGCTGCGCGCCGAAACCGGGTGTTTCCAAAGGCGGCGCGCACGGAGTGACGCGCCCTACCCACCACAATGAGAACGGCTGTGAGTGCTCCCAGCCTTGAATCGTTGCGGCGGCAATGCGTGGAAAGCTGCACCCGCAAGGTGCCGCCGGAGAAACTCGACGTCAGCGGCCTGCAATCGGTGCGCGAGTACCATCCCGAGGACATGACGGTCACCGTCGAGTCGGGGCTCGCGTGGTCGGCCTTGGGCGACGTGCTTGGAGCACATGGACAGTGGATTCCGGTGGATCCGGTTCATCCGGAGCGTGTCACTGTGGAGGACGTGGTTTCCAGAAACCTGTCGGGCCCACGTCGCTGTGGGTATGGCACGATTCGCGAGCATTTGATCGGGATGGAGGCGTTGCTGGCGGATGGCCGATTGATTCATGCGGGAGGGCGTGTGGTGAAGAACGTGGCGGGATTTGATTTGCACCGGCTTTGGGTGGGGAGCGGACGGTCTTTGGGAATTCTCATTGCGGCGACCTTTCGTCTGCGGCCCCGGCCGGAGAAAACGGTTTATTTGACCCACGAGTTCGCAAATGTTTCCAAGATGATTGAAGCGGTCGAGCGGTGGAGATCAATGCCCCTGGAACCCGTGGTCTTGGACGCCTACGGCGGGAGTCTGATGGGCCTGCAGGAACCACGCTGCCAGGTTGTGGTGGCTTTCGAGGGCGACGGACCCGCCGTGGATTGGCAATCCGCGCAGTTGCCTGAATTGAAGATGATTTCACCCGAAGGTCTCGATTACGAATCGGTCTTTCGTCATCAAGGCGTGCCGGGTGGCGGAGAGGGTTCTTGCCAACGCGGATCGGTCCCTCCAGCGGATTTGCTCCGGTTGCTGGAGCGGGCGGGCCGCTCCGCTTGGCTGGCGCGGGTCGCGGACGGGGTGGTTTATGCGAGGAGTCCGGAGCCGGCCTTCTTGGAACTTGGCCGGCCCGCGCCCGATCCCGTTGCGGAGCGACTGCGGAACGAAGTGCGCGAGGCGTTCGATCCCTTGGGACTGTGGAAGCATCAAGACGCATGAGTGCCATTCCTGCGAGATTTCTGGACGAACGGAAGTCCATGGCTTGCGTTCATTGCGGATTGTGCCTGGGCTCTTGTCCGACCTATCTGGAGACTGGCAACGAAAACGATTCGCCCCGCGGGCGGATTCATTTGATGCGGGCGGTGCAGGATGGACGGATGGAACTGGCGGACGAGCCGATTCGCCATCTCGACACGTGTCTGGGTTGCCGCGCGTGTGAGACGGCCTGCCCCAGTGGCGTGGCTTACGGCGAATTGCTGGAACATACCCGGCATTTTATCGAGGGCCGCCACACCCGGAGCTGGCCTGAAAGGTGGCTCCGCGATGTGTTGATCGAGCGGGTGTTCCCGTATCCAGAGCGCATGGACCTGGCCCTGCGCCCGGCCCAATGGTTGCGCGCGGCGGGCATGGAAAAATGGCTGCCGGAACGGGCGCGAACGATGGTCGAATTGCTGCCGAAACAGAGTTCATGGCGGACCCTGCCTGCTTTCTCCCCGGCGGAAGGAGAAGTGAAGGGAACGCTGGGAATGCTTTCGGGCTGTGTCATGCAGGTCCTCTTTGGCGACACCCATCAACACACCATTCGGTTGCTCAATCGATCGGGTTGGAATGTGGTGGTGCCGCCGGCTCAGTCCTGTTGCGGAGCGCTCCATTCGCACGCCGGCAAGCTGGAGCTGGCAAGGGACAGTGCGCGGCGAAACATCGAGGTCTTCGAGCAAGCCAGGGTGGACGCGGTCGTCGTGAACGCCGCGGGCTGCGGGTCCGCGATGAAAGGATATGCTTCTTTATTCGAGGAGCGGGATGAGTGGTGCGAACGCGCCCGGCGGTTCGCCTCCAAGGTTCGGGATCTTTCGGAGGTTTTGGACTTCACACGTTTCGTGGCGGGGCCGTGGCGGAGGGGTAAAGTGACTTTTCACGATGCATGTCACCTGGCCCATGCCCAGGGCATTACCCGGCAGCCGAGGCAGTGGGTTCGCAAAGTGGCGGGAGAACATTACGTCGAGCTTCCGGAGGCGGAAGTGTGTTGTGGCAGCGCGGGAAGTTACAATTTGACCGAGCTTGAAATGGCCGCCCGATTGCAGCGGCGGAAAGTGGAGAAGATTGGCGCGACAGGCGCTCTCACCGTGGTGACTTCGAATCCCGGCTGCCAGATGCAAATTGAAGCGGGATTGAGAAACATGGGTTACCCTCAGGTTCGGGTCATGCATCTCGCGGATTTTCTGGCGGAAGCAGTCCTGGCGGCTGATTTGTGAAACGAATCCGAACGGCGTTTGCGTTCAGGGTTGTCCTCACCCCGAGGGCCGGGTTGAGTTGGATCATGCTTTGTTGGATGGGGTTGATGGCCGCGCGGGGCGACGTGGTCATCAGCGAGATCATGTATCATCCGGCGAGCCATGATGATCGGGAAGAATTCATCGAGTTGCACAATCGGGGTGAAGCGGAGGTCTCGCTGAAAGGCTGGCGATTGGGAGCGGGTGTTGAATTTGTCTTTTCGGAAACTCGTATTTCAGCAGGGGGCAGGCTGGTGGTGGCCGCCGATCCCGTGGTATTTCGGGAGCATTATCCCGCTTCACCCTCTCCGGTTGGACCGTGGAAAGGACGCCTTTCCAACACGCGCGAGACGATTGAGTTACGCAGTCGGGACGGGGATGTGCATTGCCGGGTGACCTACGCGGATGAAGGGGACTGGGCCACACGAGTGCTGGGAGCGGTGGATCATGGCTATCGAGGATGGGAATGGCGGACGGATGCGGACGGGGGCGGGGGAACGATCGAGTTGATCAACTCGGGGGCGGATGTGGGCGTGGTCAGCAACTGGGCCGTCAGCAAGGTGAAGGGCGGCACGCCGGGCTCCGTGAACTCGGTGCAGGAGAGCAGGACGGCCCCTTTGATTTCGGAGGTGGAGCATTTGCCCATCGTGCCCCGTTCGCAGGACCGGGTTGTGATCAGGGCTCGCTGTAACGAAGGGCCCGCTGGGGTGTCCCTGACGTTGCATTTTCGAATGGATGGCGAGGCTGCCTTTGGATCGGTGGCGATGGCCGACGACGGGTTGCAGCGCGATTTGAGGGCGGGCGATGGGGTATGGGGCGCCGAGTTGGAGCCCTTTCCGCATGGGACGGTGGTCGAGTTTTTCGTGGAGGCAAGGGATGAGGGCGGCCGGTCGCGAACATGGCCGGCTCCAGCACTCGTCGATGGAGCGTGGTCGCAATCGGCCAACGCCCTGTTCCAGGTGGAAGACCGTTCGCCTCATCGTGAACTTCCTGAATACCGGATCATCCTGACGGCATCGGACTCCGCCTGGTTGCGTCGGATCAACGCTCCTTTTTCGGGGTCCAGTCCTTTTCCCGATCCGAATCCGTCCGCCAGTCACGCTCAATTTAATGCGACTTGGATCAGCATTGACGGCGATGGAATCGCTTGCCGATACGGCGTGTCGGTGCGGAACCGGGGGAACGGTAGCCAGGCCCGGCAGCCTCAGAGTTTTCGCATCAATTTCCGGTCGGACGAATGGTGGAATGGAGTTGAAGCGCTGAACTTGAACGGGCAGAACCCGCATTTGCAGGTTTTGGCGGCGGATCTTTATCACCATGCCGGCATGGTCGCGCAGCACGTGCTTCCGGTATCGCTCCGGTGGAACGGAGCCGCGGTGGCGATTTCCGCGGCCCCCTCCCACGGTTTCCATGCGGCGAGCGAGGTGATCGACGAGAATTTTGCGGGTCGGCATTTTCCGGGAGACGGCGCCGGGAATGTCTATCGCGGCATTCGGGTCGATCGGGAGGGCGGAGCGAACCTGCGTTATCAGGGGGAGGACCCTGATCCCTACCGCACCAATTATTTCAAGCAAACCCGGGTCAGCGAAGATCAATGGGGCGACTTGATCGAGTTGACCCGGGTCTTGCACGGGAGTTCCGACGCGGAATACGCCGAGGCCGTGCGGCGGGTGCTGAACGTGGATGCTTTGATCGATTATTTCGCTGTGGAAACGCTGCTGGACAACAAAGAAACCAATCTGGCCAACGCCAACAACGGGGCGGGAGCCGGGGACGATTATTTTTTGTACCGCGGAGTGGTGGACCGGCGATTCAGGGTCATTCCTTACGATCTGGATACCATCCTGGGTGGCGGGGACACTCCGGGTGTCATCGGAGACGATTTGTTCCGGATGGCAGCCAATCCGGTGATGGCCCGCTTCATGCGGCATCCGGAGTTTTGCGCCCGGTACTATCAGGCACTGGACCGGCTCATGAACACCACCTTTTCACCGTCTCACCTGACGAACGCGGTGGAACGAATGATCGGCGGGTTGGTGCCGGGATCCGTGGTGGAGTCCATTTTGGCATTCAACGCGGCGCGGACAACCTTCGTGCGATCCCGCCTGCCTCGGGAAATCGAGATCCAACACAAGCTGCCCATGAAGCAGGGATACGTTCATACGAGCGAGACCACGGTGGCTCTGGCGGGAACGGCGCCCGCGGGGTTCACCGTGCAAGTGCGAGTCAACGGCGAATCCGCATTGTGGAATCCGCTCGGGGCGCGTTGGGAGATCGCCCGGGTGCCCATGGCTCCCGGATTGAACTCCGTCCTCGTGCTTGCTCTGGACAAAGAGGCAAGGGAAGTCTCTCGCCGTGTTTTGGAAGTGTGGGCCGAGTATGGATCGGGCTCGGAGGTGTCGGGACTCCTCGGGGGGCGGACGGTTTGGAAGGCGTCACAAGGCCCATTCCGGGTTGCCGGGAACGTGCGTGTTCCCGCGGGGGCGGAACTGGTGATCGAACCTGGGGTTTCGGTTTACCTCGATCCGGGAGTCCGTATCGACGTGGAGGGGCGGTTGGGGATCGAAGGCAGGCCGGAGGCACGAGTGCGATTGTCGCGACCGCCCGGATCTTTGGGTTTTTGGGGCGGCATTTTCTTCTCCGATGCGGCCCAATCCAATCGAATCGTCCATGCGGATCTGGAATTTGGCGGTGCCTTGGGCCAATTCATCCGGGCGGATCGATCTGAATTGGAGATGGTGGACGTACGCTTTGCTCATGCGAACGCCAAGTATCTTGAGCTCCAGCATTCTTCCTTTCGCGTGGCCGATTGCCACTTTCCCGGATTGAGCCTGGCCGAGTTGATTCATGGAGAGGGGATCAAGGAAGGGGGTCGCGCGGTGATTGAAGGAAACCACTTCGGCGGAACCAGTGGATTGAATGACATCATCGACTTTTCGGGCGGGAAGCGCCCCGGCCCCATCCTGGAGGTGCTCAACAACGTCTTTACCGGGGCCAGTGACGACATTCTTGACTTGGACGGCGCCGACGCTTGGGTGGAGGGCAATGTGTTCGCCCACGCTCATCAATCGGTTTCCGTGGTGGATACTTCCAGCGCCGTGTCGGGCGGGTGGCATCTGGGGAACGCGTCGGAAATCCTCATCCTCCGCAATTACTTTCTCGATTGCGACCACATGGCGATGGCGAAGGAGGGTAATTTTTACACCCTGTTGCACAACACGGCCTTGAGGATGACCAAGTCGGGTATGCAGTTCGACGAACCGGGGAGGCGGGCGACCGAGGGAGTCTTTCCCGGTCGCGGCGCTTGGGTGGAAGGCAACATCGTCTGGCAAACGCCCGTGAATTTCGAGGATGTCTATGTCGATCATCCTCAATTCGGAACCACCGTTCTCACGGTGCGAAACAACCTCTTGTCGGGAACGAATCTTCCCGTGGCAGCGGTGAACACGCTTCGAGAAGATCCGCTTTTTATCGAAGCCAACCTGGATTCGGTGACGACGAACACCTTGCGTTCGGCATTGCGGTTGAGAGCGGATTCGCCTGCTCTGGGCATGGCAGCCGGCGGGCTGAATTTGGGCGCGGATGTTCCGCGCGGGCCGATACTGACCGGCGGTCCGTCGGGCACCACTTGGCGATCGAGAGCGGCGTTCCGGGTGGTGGGGCCGGGTTTTATCCATTACCGCTATCGATTGGATCAAGGTGCTTGGAGCGAGCCCCAATCCATGCAAGCCCTGCTGGTCTTGGAGGGTCTTTCCCCGGGGCCGCATCAGATCCGGATCCTGGCCCGTGATTGGGCCGGACGCTGGATGCGGGAGGAAGAGGCGGTTGTGTCCGAAGCGTGGCGGGTGGACCCCGGAGCGGGACGCTTGCGGATTCACGAGGTTGGGGCGGCGGGCAGTCCGAAGTCGCCCGAGTTCGTGGAGCTTTTCAATGACGGCCCTTTGCCGGTGCTTCTTGATGAATACAGTCTTTCCGACGACGAGATGAGTCCTGGAAAGATGCGTTTTCCCGCGGGATTGATGCTGAAGCCCGAGGAAATCGTCTCGTTCAATAAGCGCAGCCTGTCGGGCGCGGGAGCCGGTGCTTGGACCCTGTCGCTCGATCGCCGGGGGGACAGCCTACGGTTGTTCCGCTGGACGAATGGCGTGGCGGTCGAATGGGATGCGGTCGAATTCGGTGCGCAATTGGAGGAGTATTCCGCGGGTCGAGATGAACGAGGGACTTGGGGCTTGCACGATCGCACACCCGGGAAGCCCAATCAGGTTGCGCGGGTCGGATCGGTCCGGGAACTTCGGTTGAATGAATGGAAGGCGGGAACAGCATTGGAAGCCGGCTTCGTCGAGTTGTTCAATCCCTCGCGGTTGCCGGTGGATCTCGGAGGTTGCTGGTTTTCGGATGCCCCGGCCGGGAGGCCCGACCGGACGCGCATCCGGGATTTGACCTTTCTGGAGGCGCGGGGGCGCCTGACTTTTAGCTCGGATCCCGCGATGGGTGGTTCGCGTCAAGACCTCGGCTTCGATCTCTCTCATTCCGGAGGCCAGATTGCGCTCTTCGATCCACGGCTCGAGAAGGTGGATGGAATCACCTTTGGCGCGCAGCGTGCTGGCATTTCCGAGGGACGAAGCCCGGATGGGGCGGAATCCATGGCGTATTTCAATCAACCTACGCCTGGAAGTGGCAATCCTATGATAAGAATCAATCGATCCGTTGTGGGTCTGTTCACCGGGCTGGTCGCCCTCACGAACCTTTGGAGTTATGAAACTCGGGGGCTCGAAGCCGAGGCCGGTTGGCGGAACCCTGAATTCAACGACAGCACTTGGCCCGTCCAAGCGGGTGTATTGTATGCCAACCCTTCCTCGATCCTGCCCGCGGGAGCAAGCCTCATTCCCGCGACAGGAACCACGGCCTATTTCCGGTCCCGGTTTTCGGCGCCTTCCCCTGTGGTGGAATTCCCATTGCAGGCGGAAGTCTTGGTCGATGATGGATTGGTCGCTTATCTGAATGGGGTCGAGATTCTGCGGCACGGCATGCCTTCCGGTCCGATTTCCTCATCCACTCCGGCGGCTCGCCGCGTGGCCACAGCGTCGTTGGAGGGTCCTTTTGAATTGCCGAAACGGATTCTGCGGGCAGGCGAAAACACGCTGGCGGTGGAAGTTCACCAAGCCGCCACAGGCTCATCCGACTTGGTTTTCGGTCTGGCTTTAAAAGCCCGGCAAGTCGCCAATCCTCCTACGGCTGCAGCCACCCAAGTCATTCTCAATGAAGTTTACCCCGCCCCTGGCGTTTCGGTCGGATGGATCGAGCTCCACAATCCCTCCACGGGAACCCTGGATCTATCCGGACTCTCGCTCAGCGACGACACGGCGCGCCCGAGGCGATATGTCATTCCCGCCGGACAGCGCATCTTGCCCGGGGGGTACTGGACCGTTCAATGCGATGGCAGTGCACTCCCGAGCGAAGTCAATACCGGCTTCGGCCTCAAGGCGAGTGGTGGGGTGGTGCTGGTCTTCGATCGACCGGAAGAGGGAAGCGCCTTGCTTGATTCCGTTCGCTATGGTTTGCAAACGACCGGGTTCTCCCTTTCCAGGCTGCCCAACGCGGCGGGCGAATGGAAACTGGGCCTGCTCACATCCGGTGCTGCCAATGTCGCCACTCCGTTGGGAGACCCCAAGAGACTGAAGATCAACGAATGGATGGCGAGTCCGACGTCTGGAGATGACTGGCTGGAGCTTTACAATCCAAATTCCCTTCCGGTTGACCTGGGCGGCATGGCCTTGAGCGACGACTCCGCCCGTCCCCGGCTCTCCGTTCTTCCCGCACTTTCGTTCATCGGAACCGGCACGAACGCATTCGTGCGGTTCGAGGCCGATGACGCGGTCCAACGCGGGGGGGATCACTTGGCCTTCAGACTTTCGGCGTCCGGCGAAACGTTGGTGCTGTCTGACGCTTCGGGAGCCGTGGTGGATCAGCTGAGTTTTGGATCGCAGAGGTCGGGCATCTCCCAAGGAAGGCTGCCTGATGGCTCCGCGACCATCATTTCTTTTCCGGGTTCGGGCACGCCGGGCACGAGCAATTTTCAACTGCCGCCCCTGGTGATCAACGAGGTTTTGGCCCACACCGACCCACCCCTGGAGGACGCGGTGGAAATCTACAACCCCACATCCTTGCCTCAAGACATCGGGGGTTGGTTCCTGAGCGATTCAGATCAGGATCTCAAGAAGTTCAAGATTTCAGCCGGGACGGTGGTGCCCGCTCAAGGCTACGTGGTTTTTTATGGGTTTCAATTGGACGGTGGAGCGGGGTCATCCTCGGCCTTTACGTTGAATTCCGCGCATGGCGACGAAATCTATCTCAGCGCCGCGGATGCAGCCGGAAATCTCACTGGGTTTCGCGTGTCGGGGTCGTTCGGAGCCTCGGCCAACGGGGTTTCCTTCGCGCGTTATCCCACGAGCGCAGGATTCGAATTCGTCCCTTCCAGCAGACTCAGTTTCGGATCCGACGACCCGGCCACCTTGCAGCAATTCCGCCAGGGCCGGGGGGCGGCGAACGCGCCCCCTCTCTTGGGGCCTATCGGGATTAGTGAAATCCACTATCACCCGCCTGCCCGGGCCGGCGTGGATAATGTCACCGACGAGTTCGTGGAGCTCTGGAATCGTTCCTCCGCTCCGGCTTCCTTGTTCGATCCCTTGAACCCGGACAACCGCTGGAAAGTGAACGGAGGGGTGGGGTTCACGTTCCCCGCCAATGTCACGCTGGCTCCAGACGAAACCGTGTTGCTGGTCAATTTCGACCCGGCGACCAGCGCGAGCGTTGAGTCCGCCTTCCGGAGCCAGCATCAGATTCCGGCCACCGTCCGACTGTTTGGTCCGCTGGTTGGGAAGTTGGGAAACTCCGGCGACGAAATCGGACTTTACAAGCCGGATCCGCCTCAGTTGCCGCCTCATCCGGATGCGGGCTTTGTGCCTTACGTCCTCGTGGAGCGCCTTGTCTACTTGCCCGGTGCGCCCTGGCCTCTTGGCGCCAATGGAACCGGACAATCCATTCATCGCGTTTCGTTTTCGGAACTGGCGAATGAGCCTTTGAATTGGAGAGCCGCCACGCCCTCGCCCGGGAAGGCCGGGACCGGCGGTGGAGCCGGCACAGATTCCGACGGGGATGGACTTCCGAACGCGTGGGAATCGGCGTTTGGACTGGACCCGCTCGATCCGTCCGATGCTCTTTCGGACCGGGATGGCGACGGGTTGACGGCCCTCCAAGAGTTTCGCGTAGGGACGGATCCACGCAATGGTTCCAGTGTGTTCCGGCTGGAGTCGATCGTGATTGAGCAAGGCCAGTTGGTCTTGCGCGTGCGGACCGGCGCGGTGCGCGCGGTGGTCTTGGAAAGCGCCGGGAATGTCGCCGGACCATGGAACCTCGTGGGGACGTTCTCGCGAGATGGAACCGATGAGGTTGGGTCTCTTTCAGCCGGTGCTGTTGCGGGACGGGAAAAGTACTTTCGAATTCTGGCTCGCCCTGAGTGAGAGGCGAGGGACGGTGGAGATCAACTGCCTTTTCCAGCAAGAAAACTCCGCCGGGCCGGGTGCGGAACGGTGAGTAACTTCAGCATCAAGTTAGTCGGGAGGTTGAAAAGGCTCCTTGGTTTTGGAGAGTAATCGGATGGACCCGATTTCCATCGCTTTATCCACCGCTTTGCACATGTCGTAGATCGACAGAGCGGTCGCGGCGACGGCGGTGAGGGCTTCCATTTCGACGCCGGTGGGGCCCACGACGCGGGTGGAGGCGCGAATCACGATGCGATCCCGGGTGCTCGGAAACTCGAATCCAACTTCACAGCCGGTCAGGGCCAGGGGATGGCAAAGCGGAATCCATTCGCCGGTGCGCTTGGCGGCCATGATTCCGGCGAGTCGCGCGGTGGCGAGGACGTTTCCCTTAGCAATCGAGTTGGATTCAATGAGTTCGAGCGTGGCAGGCGAAAGTCGAATCTGGCCTTCGGCCACGGCTTCGCGCGACATCGGGGGTTTGCGCGTAACGTCCACCATGCGGGCTTCGCCGGTGGCATCGAGGTGGGTGAACGTCTTCATGGTGTTGAGGGCGGCTGGGCTGCGGGCGGCGAGGGAGAGGACTCCACTTCCCTTCGCCACTGGGTGAAGGCACGGCGCATTTCGGCCGCGCAGGAGGCCATGGGAGTGACGAACCGGGGCGTGAACCAGGGAAACAGACCCGCCAGATCGTGCATGACCAGAATCTGGCCATCGCAGGCGGTACGGCAGCCAATGCCGAGCGTGGGGATGCTGCAACGGGCGGTGATTTCTTCGGCCACGGGCGGGGTGACCAATTCGAGCACCATGGAAAAAGCGCCCGCTTTCTCCAAGGCTCGCGCGTCTTCGAGCAACGCCTGATGTTCAATTTCCGAGCGGCCTTTGATCTTGTAACCCCCTTCCTCGAGGACGCTTTGCGGAAGCATGCCCAAGTGGCCCATGTAGGGGATGCCTCCTGCAACGATGGCGCGAACGGAATCCACGATGGCTCTTCCTCCCTCGGCTTTGACGGCGGCGGCACCGGCCGCCACGAGGCGCCGCGCGTGAGCGAGCGCGGCGTGGGGAGAATCATAAGTTCCGATTGGAAGATCGGCGACAATCAGTCCGGAGGGGCGCGCGCGGGATACGGCCCGAACGTGATGCTCCATGTCCTCCAACGTCACATGAGTGGTATCGGGATAACCGAGGACCATCATGCCGAGGGAATCGCCGACCAGAATGACCGGAATGCCTGATTCATCCAGCAATCTGGCGGTGGGGTAGTCGTAGGCGGTGAGGGCGGCGATCCTGCGATGGCCTTTCCAACGGCGGATTTCATCGGCGGTGATTTTCGGCGAACTCATGAAAGTTCTTCTGCGGGGTAAGTCCAGATTTCAGCCAGGGTTGGATGGTAGTGGGGAATCGCCGCCAGTTGGGCCGCGGTCAGGTGCTGGGACATCGCCACGACGATCTCATGGATCAGTTCGCCTCCCATCGGCCCCACGCAGCAAGCTCCGACAATCTCGCCATTGGTGGCGTCGGTCAGCAGTTTCACGAATCCGTCGAGGGCGTCCATGATCATCGATTTGCCATGGTCCGAAAAAGGGTAACGGGCGGTGCGAACCGCCATGCCGATCGATTGAGCCTTCGTTTCGGTCATGCCCGTCATGGCCAACGGAGGGTCTGTAAAAACCACGTGGCTGACCAGGCGGTAATCGATCGAGCGCGGACGATCCGGATGCGAGGCATTCCAGGCGGCGATTTCCCCCTGCTGGATGGCGACATTGACGATTTCGAACGGGCCGGTGCAATCACCCGCCGCGAAGATATGCGGTTGGGTGGTCCGCATCTCGGCATTCGTCCTGATCCGGCCCGAGTCGGTGGCCACCTCCGCCCTCTCCAATTCCAGACTTTGGGTGGCGGGCATCCGTCCGAGGGCGAACAGGATCTGCTCGGCTTCCACCCGAACGAGCTTTTCCTCGTGCAAGAATTCCACGAACCGCGCTCCGTCCTGCGTGCGGCCGGCCGATTGCAAGCGGGTGCGGGTATAAACGCGCATTCCCTCCCTTTGAAAAACTTGAAGCAAAACGTCGGCCGCGTCGGGATCGAAATCCTTGAGCAGTTGCGCACTGCGCTGCACCAGCGTCACCTCGACACCCATGCGGGCGAAAAATTGGGCGAATTCCACAGCGACCGCTCCTCCCCCCAGCACGAGGATCGATTTCGGAAGTTTGCGCAGGGCCAGGGCGTCGTCGCTCGTCCAGTACCCCGCCTCCCGAAGCCCGGGCAGGTCCGGCACGGCCTGGGTGCTGCCCGTGGCGATGATGAAGGAGGAGGCGCGAATGACCCTCCCGGAGTCCAACTCAATTTCCGACGGGTTGCGAAAGCGTGCCGCGTGGCGAAGAAAATCGAAGCGTCCATCGGTGAGTTGATCACGGCGATAACGGGCAAAGTCTTCGATCAAGAAATCTTTTCGAGCCATGACCGCCCGGAAATTGGGCGGGCCGGCTTTGCCTCGCACGCCCCACAAGGGCGATTTGCGCACGAGGTGCTGCACTTCGGCGGCCTGAAGCAACGCTTTGGTGGGCATGCAACCGCGCAGGATGCACAATCCGCCGACCTCCGCCGCTCCTTCCACCACGGCCACCTTCCGGCCCTGGGCATAAGCGGTGCGGGCGGCGGCGTAACCCGCGCTGCCTCCACCCAGCACGACGACGTCATAGAAGTCGGTGCGATCCACACTCGGCATTATCGCCGCCCGCAGGCCGGAGGCCAACAGAATATGCACTCACCAAGGCCTCCGGGTTGCAGGCATGAGTTGTTGGCAGAGTCGTGCGGTCTGCGAGCCGGTGACGCAGCCGCGGAGCGCGACGGTGCTGAAAGGCAGTCGCAGCAGACCGAGCAGAATCACTTCGTTGTTGGGGGACGATTGCCCAGGGCAACCACGGCGTGCATGCGGATCTCCCGAGGTGTCCATGCACCTCGGTTCCGGGAGGGCGGCGTTCCACCGCCGTCCCACGTTTTCAGAGGGTGATCAAGATGGGCTGCGGTGGAACGCAGCCCTCCCGGCGTGGTTCCTCGTCCCAATGCGAGTCCAAGATGGGAGGTGACGATTCTTCAACCTCATGACTAACTTCACCATCAAGAAAGTCGGGAGGTTCAATACCCCGCCGCCGCGCTATCCGGGGCACGGCGATCGGCGGCGCACTCGAGGACGTTGTTGGTGGAGACGGCGATGACCTGCGCGGCGCCTTGCGATCCCACGAATTCAAGACGGTGTCCGCGGGATTTCAGTAGAGCCAGTGTGTCGGGGCTGAAACCGTCCCGCTCCAGATAAAACTTGTCGGGCAGCCATTGATGATGAAAACGGGCGGCATCCACTGCCTCCTGCGCATTGAGTCCAAAGTCAATGATGTGAATCAAGGTTCCCAAAACGGTGCTGATGATGGTGCGCCCGCCCGGACTTCCCGTCGCGAGCACGGTTTTCCTATTCTGCACGACAAGGGTGGGACTCATGCTCGAGAGCATGCGCTTGCCCGGGGCGGCCAGATTGGGCCGGGTGCCGATGGATCCTTGGCTTCGGGTTAAGCCCGGACCGGGATTGAAATCTCCCATCTCGTTGTTGAGCAAAAAGCCGGCTCCGGGAACCACGATCATCGACCCGTAGCTTTGCTCAATCGTGTAGGTGAGTGCGACCGCGTTGCGATCGCGATCCAGCACCGACACATGGGTGGTGTCGAGGCTTTCACCGGTCCATTCCTTGCGAGCCGGATCGGAGATGGCGGCGACCTCGTCACGGATCGTGGAGCGCAACGTTGCGGCGTACGCCTTGGAAAGCAGCCGATCGAGAGGCATGCCAGGATTGGATTCAGGGTCCCCCAGGTGCTGGGCGCGCTCGGCAAAGGCGCGTCGCAAGGCCTCCGCGGTCCAGTGAAGGGTTTGGGCGGATCCGCGCCCCGCGCCCTTGAGGTTGTAACCTTCAAGAATGTTGAGAGCCAGGGCGAGGGTGACGCCGGCGGAACTGGGCGGTGGCATCGAGTAGATCTCGAAGTCTCGATACTCGATGCGGATGGGATCTCGTCGAATGGCCCTGTAGTGGGCCAGGTCTTGATGTGTGATCAGCCCTCCGTGACGGCGCATTTCACTCACAATGAGATCGGCGGTCTTGCCCTGGTAAAATCCAGGCGGGCCCTGGCGGGCAATGCGGTCCAACGTGCGGGCGAGATCTGGCTGCTTGAGTGTTTCGCCCGGTTGAAAGGGCTGTCCTCGCCGGGAGAATTGGGCGACGGAGGCGGGATAGGGAGCCATGTTGGTGAGCACGCTGCGCAGAGAGCCGGCGAGCCAGGGGGAAACGGTGAAGCCTTCCCGGGCGAGGCGTGCCGCGGGGATGAGCAGATGTTTCCAGGGCAATCGGCCGTGATCTTCCCAAGCAAGATGGAGCCCGGACACCGTGCCGGGAACTCCTGCGGAGGCGTGGCCCCTGTGATGGATCTTTTCGTCGTAGCGTCCGTTGACGAGGAACATGCCCTCGTGGCTGGAGGCGGGGGCCATTTCGCGGAAGTCGTAGGCCACAGGAGATCCTGAGGCAGGGCGGTAAAGAAGGAATCCACCGCCTCCAATATTGCCGGCCGCAGGATGAGTTACCGCCAGGGCAAAAGCAGTGGCGACCGCCGCGTCGATGGCGTTGCCACCTGACTTGAGGATTTCGGCTCCGACCTGCGAGGCGATGCGATCCTGTGAGACCACCGCGCCATGTAAGAATGGTTGAGGCTTCGAGGACGCCTGGAGGTGGATGGCAACGACGAAACACCCCAGTCCAAGCAAGGTTCGAGTGGATGTCATGGTGAACGGCAATGCCCAATGGATCGAATCAACCTCGAGATTTCCAGAGGTAGGCGACAGAAGCGTTGCCGGCAAAAACCTTGGCGAGCGCCGCTGTTCCCTTGCCTTGAAACCAGGTGTGGATGACGGACTGAACCGTGCTGCAAGGGGCAAAGCGTTCACTCACGGGCCAGTTGCTTCCGTAAATCAGCCGATCCGATCCGAAGGAGTTCCACACATGGCTGAGGACGCGATCATAGAACTGGGCGTCGGACGGCGCCTGGCCGTTGGAACGTCCTGTGCCTTCCACGAGGCCCGAGGCTTTGCAAAACACATTCTCGTGCTCGGAAGCGCGGGAGATCCCATCCACCCACCCGGCGGGCGGTGGCTCGCTCGTGATGGGAACATTCGACACATGATCGACGATGATGCGTAGCCGGGGATGCCGGGACGCGAGTTGAGCTACAAACGGGAGGTCTCCAGGGCCGATGAGAAGGTCGAGTGAAAGATTGCGCGAGGCGAGCTGCCTGAAGTGGGCGGCGGAGGAGGGGTCCGATAGCGATTTCTTGAGGCGGTCCGTGCCGATGCGAATGCCGCGAAACAGAGGATTACGGGAGAATCGCTTGAGATGGGCTGGGAAGGTGGGGTCTCCGACCGGAAGGTTCCCCACGAGTCCGACGATGAAGGGATCCTCGGCGGCGAGGTCGAGGATCCATTGATTGTCCTCGATCCACGGACTGGCTTCGACCACCACGGTGCCGGCGACAGGCTGGGGCAGGGGGAGGGCCTTGTAATGTCGGGGGAGTACGGTGCGATAAAGGAACGGATCGAGTTTGGACGGCCAGGGAACACCCTCTGAACGGCTCGGATCGTAGAAGTGGGTATGCGTATCGATGATGACCAAAGGATCCGAGGGGTGGATGACTCGCGAGGCGGGTGTAGGCTTGGTCCGGCATCCGGCCGCGAGAGCGGTCAAGGCGGCGGTCTGCAGGAATTTCCGGCGAGATTGTGGGGAGGTGTGGATCATGAATCGTAGGAGGCAGCGTAGTGGACGAGTGGGGAAATGGAAAGGACAAGGCGGCGATTCCGCGGCTCCGCCGTGTATCCCGATGTTGTTGGTAGGGCGGGCCTGTCCCAGCCCGCCGCCCACGGGATGCAAAACATCATGCTCCGGCGGCGCGCCGGGACGGACGCGCCCTCCCTGCATCACCGGCAACATCGGGATGCACGGGCGGCTCCGTGGGGGTGCATCCGCGGGTTGTCGATGATCCGCGCTGGCGACACCGCCGCGCTCCGGTGCAAAATGAGAACGCCTGGCGCGTTCGAGGAGGTTGGTTTGGTGTGAGGGAGGAACGATCTTGTTTCTGGCCTGCCCTGTGGTTGGAGAAGTTAGGCGCGGGCGGAATTTGCGCGACGGGGAAGCGTCGTGAACGGCGCGGTTCGGAGGGTTGGGCGAGGTTCTATCCCTCGTCCCGACCCCGATCGGACTTGAGGACACACCGATGACTCCGCTCGGATCAGCTCGTTGCCTCGGTTGCATGGCCCAACGAGGGCAAGGGTCTGGTTCGAATGCCAAGACAGTCCCTGGCAAAGCCAAGTTCTGCGGAGCTTCCGCAGCGCGACGGGTGCATCGTTCGACACGCCGTGAACGAGGGTTTCCGAGGCGCATGCTCAGGCATCCAGTCCCAAGTGGGAACCCTTCACGGCAACGCCTTAAGGAAAGGAATTCTATGTCTCGATACATCGCTCTGCTCAAGTTCACCGCGCAAGGGGCCAAGAACATGAAGAAATCGACTTCCCGCGCTCATGCCTTCGACAAGCTTGCCGCCCGGTCTGGCGTGAAAGTCGAGGGACAATACTGGACGATGGGACGCTACGACGGCGTTCTGATCCTGAAGGCCGATCACGAGCAGAAGATTCTGCGACTCCTGGCCGGGCTTGCCGAGTTGGGCTACGTGCGGACGGAAACGATGCGCGCCTTCATCGACAAGGAGTTTGAAAGCCTGGTCGTTTGACCGAAGCCTTCAGTCGATTTCATGGCGGGGAGGCAGACCGCCAGGGGACACCGAAGGTTCAGAAGCGGAGGCCTGGCTTCCCAAAGTCTTTGCGGTAACGCTCGAGCAACATTTCCGGATCGTTGGGCAGCAAGTAAAGCCGTCCCTTGAGACGGCGACGTTCTCCAGGGCCGAGGCCGCCGACGTGGGGATCGCTGTGGATGCACACGACCACACCTTGGAACAGGTGTTGAGTCCGGTTCCATGCCGTGGCCAGAACCCAATTGCCGTCGGCGGAGACGCAGCCCATGAGTCCGTTCCCTGGCACCACCGCGCTGATGGGTCGAGGATTGACATCGTTGGTGTGGATCAAAGGCGGAACATAAACCTGACCGCCGCGGTAGAGCGCTGCGACCGTTTGCGGGAGCCGATCGAGCCAGGCGCGTCCGCGTTGATCATAGATGAAGCAACGCGCGGTGTAATTGGACTGGGCCAGCCCGGTGAATCGATCGACGCGAATGCACGGTTCACACCATTCGAGATCCACCGCCTGGCTCCCGCGATTGCGCAAGACGATGTCGAACTTCACCTCTCCCACTCCGGCCTCGATCGATTCCTCCACCCAAACGTCAGGTTCGACTCGGGTTCGCAAGCGGATCTTCTGGCCATCCTTGCTCCGGCTCAGCAGCTCCGTTCGATGGGGAATGGTGGTGTCCTGCCAGCGGCGGTGGGTGGAGCCTTTGCGGCAAAAGGCTTCCCACCAGAGGATTCGCACGGGGCCACCCGGGAGCCTGGGCGCCGAGACTTGGAGATAGTTCTTGTCCCAGTCGAGCGTGATGGAGCCGATGGCGCCGCGAGTTGAAGCGGCCGAAGCATTCCCAAGTCCGCAACCTGCCACCCCCAGGGCGAGAAGCCAAAGTTTCACGATTGTCGCGCGCATGGTTATTCTTTGATTTTTCCGGGCCGGACAGGCTTGGCCGGCGCGGGTCCGCATTGGGCTTCATGCCGCAAGGCGTGATCCACCAAGACCAAGGCCGCCATCGCTTCCACCATGGGCACGGCACGAGGGAGCACGCAGGGATCATGCCGGCCTTTGCCTTTCAGGCTCGCGTTGCGGCCCTGGACATCGACCGTCCACTGTTCGTGCATGACGGTGGCCACGGGTTTGAAGGCGACGCGGAAATAGATCGTGGCCCCGTTGCTGATCCCGCCCTGGATGCCGCCGGAACGGTTGGAGAGGGTGATCACTTTGCCGCCACGGTTGCGGAACAAGTCGTTGTGCTTCAGGCCGGTTAACGCCAGTCCGTTGAAGCCGGAACCCACATCAAATCCTTTCGAAGCCGGCAAACTCAACATCGCCTTCGCCAGGTCCGCTTCCAGCCTGTCGAAGACGGGTTCGCCCCATCCGGGAGGCACGCCTCGGATGGCGCAGCCGACGATCCCCCCCACCGTGTCGCCTGCGGATCGCACTCGCTCGATCAGGCGGATCATGCGGGGAGCCACGCGAGAGTCGGGACAGCGGACGATATTGGATTCCACGTCCATCGCCTGCACGGTTTCCGGATCGATGCGGGCCGAAATGGACTGGACTTGGGAGACGTAACCCACGATTTGGACGCCGTATCGTTCACGCAGGATTTTCCGGGCGACGGCCCCGCCGGCCACGCGTCCGATGGTTTCGCGCGCGCTGGTGCGACCGCCTCCCTGCCAGTTACGGATCCCGTATTTGGCTTGGTAAGTGTAGTCCGCGTGGGAAGGCCGGAATTTCACGGCCATTTCATCGTAGGCGGAGGATCGGGCGTCCTTGTTTTTCACCAGCATGGAAATGGGCGTGCCCAGGGTTTTTCCTTCGAACACCCCTGAGAGGATCTCGACTTGGTCGGCCTCGTTCCGCGGCGTGACGATGCGGGATTGGCCGGGACGCCGGCGATCCAGGTCCGGTTGGATGTCGGCTTCGCTCAACGACAGCCGGGGAGGGCATCCATCCACGACCACACCGACGCCGCCGCCGTGGGATTCACCCCAGGTGGTGATGCGGAAGAGATGTCCAAAGGTGTTGCCCATGGGCGGATCATGGTGGAAAACACGGGGCGAGGTCAAACGAGTGCGAGGCCTACTTTTCGGGAGGGAGGGAATCGGAGCGGGTTTGGACGGCGGGGCGCGGGTTGCGCATCGAGGGTTCACGTGTAGATTCCGAAGTTGCCACCCTCCCGCGCATCCTCTATACACCCCCCTCAGCACTGCATGTTTTCAAGGACTGCCAAGGCGCGGGGGATGGCTCTGACCCTGAAGTGGGACTTCCCTGAGTCGCTCGATTTCACAAAAGGGGTTGGTTTGAGGGCCGTGGGCCTGGCGGGGCTATTCCTGGCCTTCTTGCTTTCCGTGGTTCCGGCGAGAGCCGCCCTGCAGTTCGATGTTTTTGCGGGCTTCGATGAGACCATTCGTGAAGGGAATTGGTTCCCGGTTACTTTTGAAGTCTTCAATGATGGACCGTCGTTCAATGGGGTCATCGAACTTTCGACCGCGCAAGCCGGCTCGGGACAAATGCGCCGGGTGGCGGTGGAATTGCCGACCCATACCCGCAAGCGTATCGTGCTCCCGGTTTTTGCACAGACACGGTTTGCGACGTGGGACGCCAAGCTGCTGGACGAAAAGGGCAATCTGCGCGCCGACAAGCAGAACATCCGCTTTTCGAGCACGGTTGCGGCTTCGGCTTTTCTGCTTGCCTCCATTCCCAAGTCGCAGGCGGGGCGCCCGGAATTTCCCCGCACTTCCGCCAACGCGAATGATCGCGCGCCGAAGGTGGTCCGCCTCACGAGCGAGTTGTTGCCGGACAACCCCATTGCGATGGAAGGCATGCAGGCCCTCTACCTGTCGAGTGAGCGGGCGGTGGAGCTGAAGGGACCGCAAATCACGGCGCTCATCACGTGGGTTTACCAAGGAGGACATCTCCTGGTCGGGGTCGAGCAAGCGGCGGATCTGGCGGGCGCGCCCTGGCTGCGCCGGTTATCTCCGATCGAGCTCACGGGCTCCGCCCAATTGAAGCTCAACGGCGCTTTCAATCAATGGATCCGCTCCTCATCCTCTGATCCTGAACCGCGGATCCGCCGTTCGGGTGGTCGCCGCAATGCGCTGGGGCCTGAGGGTGATTCCGCCTTTTCGGGCCCTGCTCCCAGTGCTGACGATGGGGCGTTCGACCTAGCGGAGATGGTTTTTGCAACCGGGAAGCTCGCGGCCGGCGCGGAAAGCCTGCTGGCGGTGGGAAGTGTTCCCGCGGTGGCGAGCATGACCCGCGGACGCGGATCGGTGACCCTTTTGACGTTCAGTCCGGACCGCGAGCCCTTTCGGTCCTGGTCCAATCGCGCCTGGTTTTGGAGCCGGCTCGCCGGGTTGCCGAATGCTTTGTTTGCCCCCAACGCCGAGCATGTTTTCGCGAGCCTGGGTTCGGACGGCATCTTCGGCGCCATGCTCGACAGCCGTCAGGTGCGCAAGCTGCCTGTGGAGTGGCTGCTTTTGCTGCTCGTGGTGTATCTGGTGGTGATCGGACCGTTGGATCAGTATTGGTTGAAAAAGATCAACAAGCAGATGTGGACGTGGGTGACCTTTCCCGCCTACGTCGCGTTCTTTTCCGTTCTGATTTATTTCATTGCCGCCAAGCTGCGTGCGGGCGACATGGAGTTCAACGAGCTTCACGTGGTGGATGCGGTGCCGCACGGTGAGAAGTCGGACCTGCGCGGGCGTTCCTTTGCGTCGCTTTATTCCCCGGTGAACGCGCAGTATCCGGTCTCGGCGACCAACCACGGATTCGCCTCGGTGCGGGGAGAGTTTCATGGCGGGTGGGGTGGTGGCGCGGATAGTTCGCGTTTGACCCTGGATCAGAAGGGCAACGGCAGCATGGCGGAGCTCTTCGTGCCGGTTTGGACCAGCCAACTCTTTGTGCATGAGTGGCTGCTTCAGGGCGAATCCGCGGTCACGATCCATTTTGCCGGGACAGTGAATTCGAAGGTCGCGACCCTCCGCAATCACCTGAACCGGGATCTTGCGCATGTGCATGTTGCCTATCGCGGCCGCCTCTATACGGTGGGCGCGGTGCCGGCCGGTCAGTCGGTGACTACGACGCTGGGTGCCCAGTCAGGTCAGTCGCTGGTGGATTTCGTGTCGCAGAATGGCGGCGTTTTTCCAGGCGTGGTGCAAGGGCGGCGGCAGGCGTTCGGACGCGAGTCGGCCCGTCTCGACAGCAATCCCCAGCCTGTGATTGCCGCTTCTTTTGGCCGGTCGCTCGAGTCTGGCGCTGGAGGCCAGCAATTCGGAGGAACCGGGGGATTTGTTTTCCCGGAAGGATTTGAACTTACGGATGACGTTGCCCGGGGGGACGCCGTGGTCTTCGCCTGGGTGCCCGATTACTCTCCGGTGGAGAAGATCCACCGCTTTGAACCGAAGCGTTCCCAACGAAACACGATGTTCCGCATGATCATTTCCACGGGCGAGCCCTGAACCGACTATGCCGAATTTGAAAGACATTCCCCTGGACAAACCCGCCGTGCAAACGTTCGGCTTGAGCCGGACGTATGGGGCGATGACCGCGTTGAGCGCCCTGGATCTCACGGTGAATCGAGGCGATTTGTTTGGATTCATCGGGTCCAACGGCGCGGGCAAGACCACCACGCTTCGCATCCTCGCCACTTTTCTGGCTCCCTCCAGCGGACGCGCCGAGGTGTTCGGCCACGACGTGGTGCGGGACGCGGACTCGGTGCGGCACGTGATCGGATACATGCCCGACTTTTTTGGCGTCTACAAGGACATGGAGGTCACAGAATACCTGGATTTCTTCGGAGCCTGTTACCGGATTCCTTCCGCCCAGCGCGAAAAGACCGTCAAGGATGTCCTCGAATTGGTGGGGCTCAGCGAGAAGCAAGGCGCGCTCATCGGGGCTCTCAGCCGCGGCATGCAGCAGCGGCTTGGGCTGGCCCGGGTGCTGATTCATGATCCCCATCTGTTGTTGCTCGATGAGCCGGCCAGCGGCCTTGATCCGCGGGCGCGCATCGAGATGATGGCCATCTTGCAAGAACTTCAACGGCTGGGGAAAACCATCATCATCAGCTCGCATATTCTCAGCGAACTGCAGACGCTCTGCAATCGCGTGGCCATCATCGAGAAGGGCAAGCTCATCTACGCGGGGCCGGTGCAGCGGGTCCGCGATCAAATGGCGCCCGGCAGGATGGTCTGGGTGAAGGTATCGAGCGAGGCGGAGCAGGCCCTGGCCTTGCTGAAAGGTTGCCCGGACGTGACGGCGACGGAGACCGTGGACGGCCGGATCAAGGTGACTTTGAAGGATCACGACACCGATCCGAGTTGTGTCGCGGAATCCCTGGTCAGGGGAGGGGCGCGTTTGATCGAGCTGCGAGAGGACGAGCTGGGTCTTGAGGAAGTGTTCCTTCGCGTCACCCGGGGCGAAACGCAATAGCCATCGGTCGAACCCCGGTTGCGTCCGGGAGTGAGTCGAGGAATGCGCATGCTGGGGACTTGGCGACTGGGCTACCCGCCCTTGAGTTGAAAATGTTGAAGACCTCGACTTGGGCCGATTCAGGGATCACATCGGAGTTGCTCGAGGCATTCTTGTGCCTGGGTATTCAGTCTGGGCTGGCTGTGGTCGCCTTTGGGTTGGCGAAGCGATGGCTTGAGGCTGCGGCGCTGCAAGTCGCGTTTGGAGTCGCGGCCTGATTGTCCCCGTCATGCGCGCCCTGCCTGTCGTCGATCGCGAGCTGAGAATTGCCGCCCGGAGACGCGGGACGTATTGGTCCCGTTCGGGTGCCGCTCTCATTTCCACAGGCATTCTGGCCTTCATCGCGCTGAGTGGCCTTGTGAACGGGGTGCCCCTCGAGCTTCAAGGCCGGGAGATTTTTCGGGCCGTCAGCGGATTCGCGTTTCTTTACGCGCTCTTGTCGGGACTGCGTTGCACGGCCGACTCGTTGAGCGAGGAAAAGCGGGAAGGAACCCTGGGGTTGCTCTTCCTGACCGATCTGAGGGGTTACGACATCGTGCTTGGGAAATTCGTGGCGGGATCCATCGATGCGGCGCTGGGTCTGGCCAGCATGATCCCGGTAATGGCGGTCGCCTGGTTACTTGGGGGCGTTTCCAAAACCGAGTTCGGTCTCATGACCATCACCTTGATCAACACGTTGTTTTGGTCGCTGGCGGCCGGACTTTTTGTGTCCGCGATCAACCGGCAGGAGCGCAAAGCGATGGCCGGGACGGTCCTCATTCTGCTCCTGCAATCCCTGGGTCCGTTTACCCTCGGCTACTATTACCTCGCGCTCAGCGAGCAGATGGGCCGGACTTACTCCATCGACTGGATGTTCCTCACGCCCAGTCCTTATCAGAGTTACCGGCTGACTCGGGACACGATGACGGGTTGGACGGGGCAGATGTATTGGGCCACGACTGGATTTGTGCATGGGACGGCCTGGCTCTTTTTGACGGTGGCGGCTTTTTATGCTCCTTCCTCGGGCCGATTGCGCCCCGCTTCGGCGTCCATGGAGCGCCTGCAAGCGTTGTGGAAAGACTGGTCGCAGGGGTCCGGCGCCTTGCGCAGGCTGCATCGCTCGCGATTGCTGGAGATGAATCCCTACGCCTGGCTGGTTTGCCGCGACCGGCTTAAACTCACCCTGGTGTGGATGATGCTGGGAGGGCTCGGTGTCGTGTGGTTTTGGGCCTATCTGCGTTTTCCGGAGATGATGCTCGATGATGACGCGGTGCTGCTGGTCATGTTCATTGCGCATGGCTTGGTGAAGTGGTGGGTCTGTTCCGAGGTGTGCAGCCGGTCGGTGGAGGACCAGCGCAGCGGTGCGCTTGAACTTTTGCTCTGCACCCCGGTCTCCAGCCGGTCGATGGTGTCGGGCATGGGATGGGCGGTGATCCGCCAGTTTGGTGTTCCCCTGGCCGTGATCGTGGTTTGCGATGTGGTCCTTCTTTATTTCATGCAACTGCGCGGCGGCGGCGCCTACACGTTTCTTTACTTCGGCTGGAGTCCCGCTCCCTTTTGCCGGGCGGCGTTGTTTCTCCTCCCGCTTGACCTTTGGGCGATCACCTGGGTGGCCATGCGCAAGGGGTTCCTTTCGAAATCCGTCAATCGGGCCATGGGCATCACGGTGTTTCGAATTCTGTTCTTGCCGTATGTCATCAGCCTGGTGGTGTATTACGCAGTTTTTGCGGGCTTGCATGGATCGCTTTTCGGCCGGCGCAGCTGGGTCATTTTGTGGAGCCAGACCGGCCCGTATGATGTTTGGGTGATTACCTGCGCGCTGGTCGCGTTGATTTCGGGATGGCGGGCACGGAGGGGATTGGCTTCCGTGATTCACCAAGCATCTCTGGCCCGCTACGATCGTCTCAAGGAACAGGCATGACCGTTCTCCCCATCGTCGAGCGCGAACTGAGGTTGATTTCCCGGCGGCGATCCACCTTTCAATTGCGGATAGGAGCGGCGGTGGTGGCCGCGCTGGGCTGCGCGTGGATTTTTGCGGGCATGGCTGACGGCATGACGCCGGCTCGATTGGGACATTCCATGTTCGTTTTCCTCACCACGGTGTCCTTTCTGTATTGCCTCTTCGCCGGGGTCCATTCCACGGCCGACTGCCTGAGCCAGGAGAAGCGGGAGGGAACGCTTGGGCTGCTTTTTCTGACGGATCTTCGAGGGCATGACGTGGTGTTGGGCAAGTTGGCGTCCACATCGCTCACCCTCGCCTATGGTTTGCTGGCGTGTTTCCCGATCCTCTCCTTGCCCTTGTTGCTGGGCGGCATGAGCGCCGGCCAGTTTTGGAGAGTGGCACTGGCGTTGCTTTGCACCTTGTCCATGTCGCTTGCCGCAGGGATCTTCGCCTCGACGTACTCGTGGCAGGGCCGGCGGGCGGCCATGCTCGCGATGGGTTGGCTGCTCGTTTTGAGCACGGTGCCTCTCATGGCGATGGCGGCAACGTCGCCAGGGGCCAACCCGGTGTTTGAACCTCTCGGGTTCCTGCTGGCCTTGAGTCCGAGCTTCGCGACCATGGCGGCGTTCGACACATTCTATGCGAATTGGAGCACGTCTTACTGGATCGCTGTCGCGTCGCAATTGGGTTTGAGCGGAGCGGCCTTGCTTGCCGCCAGCCTCGCGGTTCCCCATCGGTGGCAGGACCGCCCGGAAACGGTTCGTTCCCAAAGCTGGCGTGAGCGTTGGAAAGCGTGGAAACTGGGCAACCATCGGCAGCGGGCCGAGTTTCGCAGCAAACTCTTGGATCGAAACCCTTTCTTCTGGCTTTCCTCCCGCGAACGGCTGGGTCCGGCTTGGGTTTGGGGATATTTGGGGCTGGTGGCCTGCGGGTGGGTCTGGGGAGCGTTGGCTGTGGGTGAAGATTGGTTTGATCCCGCGACCTATGTGACCACGGGTTTGTTGCTCTGTTTGTCGCTCAAGGTCTGGATTGGATCCGAGGCAGCGCGACGATTTGCGGACGATCGGGCGGCCGGGGCGCTCGAACTCTTGTTTTCAACTCCGATGACAGCTCGAGAAGTCATCCAGGGTCATTTCATGGCGATGAGGCGTCAATTCTTGGCGCCGGTCATTCTGACGACGTTGTTATGCGTCCTTTTCTGGACTGTTTCGGCGGCCACCGAAGCGGGCTCCGCAGGCTGGGGCTGGGAGGGTTTGATGATTGCCGGCTACCTGGCTTTGTTCCTGTTCGACACGCACACTCTGACTTGGACCGGATTCTGGCAGGGGCTCGTGTCCAGGAGGACAAACTGGGCGGGTTTCTACACACTGTTCTTCGTGATGGTGGTGCCCACACTTCTTTTCATCCTCTTGAGTTTGGTGCTGGCTCTCATGAAATTCGTGTGGATGGTTTTGTTCAGCGGTCCGGCCTTGAGTTTCGGCGGATGGTTCATGCCGGTCGGATACTTTGCGATTTGTTTTGCCACCAACGCCTGCTTGATCTCTGTCAGCCGCACCCGGTTACTGCGGAGGTTGCGGGAGATTGCGGCCCATGATTTCGGTTATGCGGTGCCGCCCATGGATCCGCCTGGGGAACGTCCAGCGGGGACTTCAGCAGCGGTGCCTCCCCGTCTCGTTTGAGCCCCGCTATGCAATCCTTGCCCATCGTCCAGCGTGAGTTGCTGGTTCTGGCCCGGAGGCGAGCAACTTACTGGAATCGGTTTTCGATGGGTCTCACGGTTTCGGGACTTTTGATCTGGATGATGACGGTCTTCATAAAGACCCAGCCCCCGGCGATGGTTGGCCGGCAGCTCTTCATGGTCATGGTCATGGTGCTTTTCGGATCGGCGCTCTTCTCGGGAGTTAAGAATGCCTCGGACAGTTTGTGCGCGGAAAAGCGGGAGGGAACACTTGGATTCCTCTTTCTCACGGACTTGAGCGGCTGGGATGTCGTCCTGGGCAAGTTGGCGGCTACCGGCATGAACGCAGTTTACATGTTGCTGGCGAGTTGTCCCATTCTGGCGCTGATCAGTCTAATGGGGGGGATTGGCTTGGTCGAGATTGCCGGTTCCGCCGTGCTTTTGGCCAACACGCTGTTCCTCTCTCATTGCGTGGGGCTGCTCGTTTCCACCCTCCTGCGAAGCGAGAGAGCCTGCGCGTCCCTGACGGCGGGAATCATGCTGGCCCTTTGTGCTTATCCGGCTCTGATTGCAGCCGTCGTTTACCTTTTGACCGAAAAGTCCATGGATGCGCCGCCTTGGCCTTACTTGGCTCCCTGGTATCCTTTCACCAAAGTGGGAGGAGGCTTTATGACCGGGCTCAAAGCATGGGATCTGCTCACGAGCGTGCTCTGGACACAAGCCTTCGCCTGGACCTGCCTCAGCCTTGCGGCTTGGCGTGCTCCTCGTTGCTGGCAGGAGTTCGGCACCCAGAAGGCTTCGAAAGAGGCCAAAGCGCGAACGGTTTCCGCATCCGGCTTTTTGCTTCGCGCCAAGCGCCTGGTTCCCAATCCCGTCTTTTGGCTGGCGATGCGCAAGTCGCACGGGCACTGGATTCTCTGGCTGATGCTGGCGACGGCGGCTGGTATTTGGAGCTACGGAATTTACCGGTACGGACAGGACTGGCGCAATCCCCCTGCGTATGCCTTTACCGCGCTTGTGCTGCACTTGATTTTCAAACTTTGGGTCGCGAGCGAATCAGGAACCATGATTTACCGTGACCGGCAAAGCGGCGCTCTCGAACTGATCACCGGGACTTCTTTACCCCTCACGGCGATTATCCATGGCCAGCAGCGCGCGATTTGGAAACAGATGCGAGGCCCCCTGGCAGTTCTGCTCCTCTTCGATGCCTGGGTTGTCGTGGATGGAGTCCATCTCCTTCGTAGGACATCCGAGGAAGTCACATTCTGGATTGCGTCTGCGGCGATCTTCCTCGGCACCTTCTTGCTGGATCTTGCCACACTGACCTGGGTGAGTCTCTGGACGAGCCTCAATGCCACGAAGGTGAATCAAGGGCCATCGAAGGCGTTTTTTGGGGTGGTGGGTTTGCCCGCCGGCACTTACATCGGCTTGTTCGTTCTCCTTGCGATGAACAATTTCTTTGGCTTCGGAACGGGAAGTGCCGATCGCGTTTGGATCCTTATTCTCTTTTTGCTGTGGCCTCTATCCTTCACGGTCTGGGATGTCATCCTCATTCGACGCTCCCGCCGATTGATCCTGCAACACTTGAGGGAGAAAGCCTCGGAGCGAGCGCCTGTTTCTTCGGACGTTCTCGAGCGGTTTTGGAAATGGTGCACGGCCCGGTCGGGGCCGGAGAAGCATGGTTGGTCGTGAGCCGACGGGGCGCTTCAGAGCACGATTTCGGTGCCGACCCCGGCGTCGGTGAATATCTCGATCAGCATGGCGTGCTGCAGTCGCCCGTCCACGAACGAGACTTTGTTCACACCATGGCGCACGGCTTTCACCGCGCTGTTGACCTTGGGGATCATGCCTTTGTCGATGACTCCGGCGGCTCTCAATCCCTCCACTTCGCGGGTTTCAAGATGGGAGATGACCGTGCTGGCATCCTTTGGATCCTGCATCAGTCCTGGCACGTCACTCAAATACACCAGGCGCCTTGCATTCAGCGCAATGGCCACTTCGGCGGCGGCGACATCCGCGTTGCAGTTGTAGATAAGTCCATCCTCGCCTCTCGCCGTCGGGCTGATCACCGGCGTGATGCCCCGCGCAATGCAGTCCAAAAGCGGGCGAGTGTTGACGGAGGTCACTTCGCCCACGTAACCGAGATCGACGGGCTGGCCGTCGGTGCCCATCGATTGCAGTTTGCGGCAAGTGAAGATGTCGGGACCCGCAAAGCCTTGCGCTTCGCCTCCGAGATCGTTGATGGCTTGCACGACTTCAGGGTTGATTTCCCGTGAAAGCACACGGTCCACCACCTCGACGGTCGCCTCGTCCGTGACGCGCTGGCCTTGAATGAAGCGGGCTTGGAGTCCGGCGGATTCCATGGCGCGGGTGATGGCCTTCCCGCCGCCATGCACGACCACGGGGTTGATCTCCACAGCCTCGAGGAAGACGATGTCCCTGGCGACGCCAAAACGCACCGAAGGATCCGGCGAATCCATGAAACTTCCGCCGTACTTCACCACGAAGGTTGCGTGGCTGAATTTCTGAATATAGGGCAATGCCTCAAGCAGCGTTGCGGCCTTCTGAATCAGCGTTTCCATGGTCGGGAGGAGTTGCTTTAACCACCCAGGGAAGCGGGATCGCCCACGTCTCCCTTGTTGAAATCCACATACTCTTCGGTCAAATCCGCCGCGTAGAGCACGGCGCTGCCCGCCCCCAGATTGAGGCGCACATGGAGGTCGAATTCTTTGGGGCTCACGGCGGCGCATTGCGCCTTGAAGGAGGTTTTCGTCGGCTGGCCCCGCCGCAACGTCCACAGGATCTTTTTGCTCCCCGGGGTGCTGTAGCCGATGTCCACTTTTTCCTCGACCACCCGGGCCGGGGAGTATCCGAGAGCGTCGATGATGCGGCCCCAGTTGGGATCTCCACCATGCCAACTGGTCTTGACCAGTGCGCTGTTGCCGATGGACCGCGCGGCGGCATCGGCCTCGCGATGGGAGTCTGCACCGTGGATGCGGACGGTGACCACGCGATGGACGCCTTCCCCGTCGCGCACGATCATGAGGGCGAGTTCGAGGCAGACACGCTGGAGCGCCGCCGAGAATACCCGGTAGGCGGATGAGCGGGATTTCAAATCAGCCTGGGTGACGGAGCGAGCTCCCGCCGCTCCATTGGCCAGGACGAGCACGGTGTCATTCGTGCTCATGTCGCCGTCCACGGTAATCCGGTTGAAGCTCAACGCCACGGCTTCGTTCAGGGCGGCTTGCAGCACGCTGGCTTCGACTGTGGCATCCGTGGTCAGGAACGCCAGCATGGTGGCGTGAAGGCCTTGTGGTTGGGAGGCGGGGTGCTTGCCGTCCGGCGACATGCCGGGTTGAATCATGCCGGCTCCCTTGCAAATGCCGCCGAGGCGAACGATTTTTCCGCCCAGGCTGAATTCGACGGCGGCTTGCTTGGGTCGGGAATCGCTCGTCATGATGGCTTCCGCCGTTTGATCGGCGTGCGGGATATCATGGCCGAGGGATTGGCTGGCGGCGGCGATGCCACGCTCGACGTTCTGCATGGGGAGTGGCACACCGATGCGCCCGGTTGATGCCACCAACACTTTCGCGGCGTCCAAGCCCAGCAGGCCGGCGGCGAGGCCCGCCATGCGGTCGGCATCTTTCAAGCCACGGCGGCCGGTGCAGGCGTTGGCGTTGCCCGAATTGACGACGATGGCTTGCGCATGGCCGGCCTTGACCTTGGGGATGCAGACTTTCACAGGCGCGGCGCAGACTTGATTGGTGGTGAAAAGTCCGGCGGCGGTGGCGGGCTTTTGTGAAACGATGAGGCCGAGGTCGAGTTTGCGGCCCTTGTTCGAGCCTTTGCCGGTACCCAGCCGTTTGATATCGCAGAAGACTCCCGACGACTGAAAACCTTGGGGCGCGACGATGGAGCCGGGAATGGATTTGAGCTTGAATGACATGTCGAATAGGGGCCGCGATCCCGCGAGATTCTTGAGGCGTCGTCGCAGGCCTGACGGCGCAGAAACGACAGCAACTTCTTGTGGCGCTGTCAATGGAGGCGTCGGATTGCTGATCTCCGGACAAGGAAGTTTTAGCCCGCCTATTTCATGCACGGGACGCCCGGTGAGGACACCGGGCCTGCAATCACAGAGGTCGTCGCGATGGTAGGCCGCGTGCCCTCCTGCGGCGCACTGTCGCGGATTCAAGCTCAGTATGAAGTCTCCGGATCTTCACCGCCCGGCCGCAGGGTGATCAAACTGAACCCTTTGCCTTGTGCCCGGACGGGATTTAGCATCGGTCTGTGATTCGCAACATCATCTTTGATTGGTCAGGCACGTTGGTGGATGACTTGCCGGCTGTTTGGCACACCAGCAACGCGTTGCTGGAACTTGCCGGGCGTCCGCGCATGAGTTTGGAACAGTTTCGCGACGAGTTTGAACTTCCGTTCACGAAGTTTTACGACCGGCACACGTCGCACATTTCCCTGCCTCAGCTCGAGGCCTGGTTTCACGCCGAATTCCCCAAGCACCAGCATTCGGTGGTGGAACTGCCCCACGCTCGATCATTGCTCGAGGCGTGCCGGAGCCGTGGCATTCGCACCTTGCTTCTCAGCAGCATTCATCCCGTCCAATATGCCGAACAATCGCGGCGACTCGGGATCGGTGCGCTGCTGGATCATGCCTACGTGGGAGTGCGGGACAAGATGGCCAGGATCCATGAACTTATTCGTGATCACGCTCTGGATCCGGGCGGTACGGTGTTCGTGGGCGATATGCAGCATGACATTGAAACCGCCCGGCATGGTGGCATGCGTTCAATCGCGGTCTTGACGGGGTACAACAAGCGTCCCCAACTCGAAGCTGCCTCGCCGGATCTCCTGGTCGAGGATCTCCGCGCGCTCCACGAGCGGCTCGAAGCCGCGGATTTTCGGTCGCTTTAGTGTGCTCTTCATGAATTGGGTGGGCATCTGTTGCGCCGCTTGGGCGGTTCTGGCTCGGCGCGACGAGGGAGCCTACCCGCCAGCGGTTTGTGACCGAGGAGCAACAACGCCAGAACTGCCCAAGCGGCGCAACCCTTCGGGCGGCGAGTCTTTCGGCCGTGGGCTTCGTTGCTCCTCAGTCACGTATCTCTGCGGATAGGCTCCTTCGTCGCGCC
>VHDF01000035.1 GCA_016871495.1 Verrucomicrobiota bacterium
GCTTCTCAACCACCGGCTACATGCTGGCGAGCCTCCGGCTTGCGACTGAGCCGCTTCACGTCACTCTGGTCTCACATCCCTTCTGCATCCGTCCCGAATCTCCCACTTGGGGTCAGGATGTCTGAGATTACGGGGAAGCGCCGTGAACGGCGCGGTCCGGTGGTGGAGCGCGGCGTTCACGCCGCATCAGGGTGTGACTGCCCGAGCGGGTGGCACGATCGAGGGGGAGATTGATGCGTGAGCGAAACCATTCGCCCTCGGCTTGCTGCGCGGCTGGAGGGGTTCGGCGACGCGGAAGCGCCGTGAACGGCGCGGTCCGGCGGGACGACGCCCGCCCGCGAAAACTTCAGGACTTCTCGGCGCGCGGGGGTTTGCCCGCTGGGGCGCGCGCGGCCAGGAACTCCTTCAACTCCTTGGCTGCGCGCCCACCGAATCCTGGCACTTCCGCCAATTGTTCCTCCGTGGCCAAACGCAACCGCTGCACAGACCCAAAGCGCTTCAACAAAGCCGCTTTACGTTGTTCGCCCATGCCTGGAAATTCGTCCAGAACGCTTTCCGATATCTTCCTCAGCCGCAGTTGCGCATTGTAGGTATTCGCGAATCGGTGGGATTCGTCCCGCACCCGCTGCAACAGCTTCAACGCCCCGCAATCGTGGCTCAAACGCAGGGGCTTCTTTTCACCACGACGATGGATCTCCTCGAATTCCTTCGCCAATCCGATGATCGGAAGTTGGCCCAGGCCCAAGCGATCCAACTCCGCGCAGGCCGCGTTGAGTTGGCCTTTGCCCCCGTCGATCAAAATCAACTGGGGCATGTTTGAGGGGGTCGTGGTGTCGTCCGCGTCCATCCGTCCCTCCCGCAACAGCCGGGTGTAACGGCGCCGCACAATCTCCGCCATGCAGGCAAAATCGTCCTGGCCCACCACGGACTTGATCCGGAACCGGCGGTAGTTCGACCGGTCGGGTCGGCCCTGCTTGAACGAAACCATGGATGCCACCGCGAAGGTGCCGCTGATGTTCGAGATGTCGAAGCCCTCGATGCGGGCGGGCGGTCCGGGCAACTCCAGAATCCCCGCCAACTCCTCCAGGTCTTTCCGGGGATCGATGGCCACGGGCAAGGTGTAGGGAACACGGGTGAATTTTCGCGCGGGCTTGGTGGTCTTTTGCAGATCGCGCAGCAGATCGCGCAGCTCCGCCGCTTTCTCGAATTCCTGCCGGGCGGCGGCGGATTTCATCGCCTCCTCAATTTCCCGCGTCATTTCCTGGCAATGTCCCTCGAGAAAATCGCAAGCCGATTCCACCTGCATGCGATACTGCTCCCGCGTGACGTTCCCGATGCACGGGGCGGTGCAGTAACGCAAATTGGCGTAGAGGCAATGTTTGTAGTCCGCTTCCCCCGGATGCAGCGGACGGCACCCGCGCAGGTTGAACTTGTGCCGCACCAGCGCCACCGTGCGCCGCACTGCCCCCGAGCTGGCAAACGGACCGAAATAGCGCGCCCCGTCGTCCTGCTCCAATCGCGTGAGCGTGAATCGCGGGATGGGATCGTTGAGATTGACCTTGAGGAGCAGGAAATGCTTGTCGTCCCGGAAACTCACGTTGTAACGGGGGCGAAATTCCTTGATGAGTTTGCCTTCCAGCAACACCGCCTCGGCGTCGGATTTCACGATGTGGGTGTCGAAGTCGTGAATGGCGTCCACCAGGGCGTTGAACTTCAAGTCCCAGCCTTGACGGCGAGAGGGATGAAAATACTGGCTCACGCGCTTCCGCAAATCCCGCGCCTTGCCCACATAAATCACGGTCCCAAACCGGTCCTTCATCAGGTAGATGCCGGGTTTGTGCGGCAACTGGCTGACTTTGGCCCGAATGCTGTCGGTGGCCGGCATGGACTACTCCTCTTCCGTCGGTGCGGGACGCTGGGCGACATAACGCGACCACAAACCGAACTCCACGTAGGTTTCAAAAAACTTGCCGGGTCTCAGTTCGTTCATGCCGACCATGATCCATTGTTTGTTCGATTGTTCGTCCAGCTTGGCCCCCAGCGCGGCGGCGGTGAGCACGATCGGGGCCCACGGCTTCGGAGGCATTTGTTCGTACCAACCGAGTTTTTGAATACGCCGCAAATACCACGGCAACGGCCAATAGTCACTCTGCGCCGCCACCACCTGCACCGGGGTCTCGAACTTCGTTTCTGCCACCGCGGCCACGGCATGGACGCGGTCCACCAAATGCAAGACGTCCCGAGCGGTTTGGGCGTACACCCAGGGATTGCGCCGGTCGAAGGCATAGTCGATGGAAGCCCGGCGTGCCTGCCACGCCAGTTGGAAGGCCAGTCCAACCAGCAGCAACCCGACCGCCGCCTGCGCCGGAACCGGCCTGATCCGGGCCAGGATGGCGGCGGCCCCGCTCCCGGCCAGCAGGATGAAACCCAAATGAAAGTTCAGCGAGCACCAGGGAGTCTTATAGGAGATCACCGAGTAAATCCCCGCGAGAAAAACCGAAAACAAAGCGATGAATCGGAGCCCGGGCGAAGATCCGCGGCGAAACGAATCGATCCAACCGATCACAGCCAACCCCAAAATCAACCCTTCGCTCCAGACGGGTCCTTTGACCGGATGAAACCACGCCAGCCTTTCGAGATAGAAATGCCAGGGATGATTGTGCGGTGAATCACCGCCCGCCCTTTGCAGCCAGGGCAAATACGTGCGCCAGGAATCGAGCAGCCCCGCGGGGTTCTCGAAAAAGGAGGTGAAGAAGAGGGCCCACATCGCAAGAGCCGCCAGCAACCCCGCCACGGCATGCCTTAAGTTCCAGGCCTGCTTCAAAATGCTGATCCACTCTCGCGGAGGTCTCCCCCAAAAAGCCGCGCAGCCCGCCGCCCCGCTTGCCGCCGCCATGGTGAGGACGAAGGTTTCTTTGGTCGCGTACATCAGTCCGATGCCCGCGCCGCACAGCATCGCCCACCTCGCCCGTCGCGTTTGCGCATAGCGCCAGCCAGCTCCCATGGCGGCCAGGGTAAAAAAAACCAGCGGCATTTCATGAATGAAATACCGGCTGTAAAACACCATCGCGGGTGAAATCGCGAGGAACACCGCTGCCCATCCCAGGGCCAGCGGGGACAAGGCGCCTGAGAACAGGGGGAGAAGCAAAAGGAGTGCTGATCCGAAGGCGACGGTGACCCAACGGAGCCGTCCGTCGTCGAAATCCTGGGTGGACTTAGCGCCGGATGCCTTCAGGAAGGGCAACGAGGCGTAATGGAGAACCGGGCCGTGGTACTCGTGGGGGTCGTAACGGTAATGCCCCTTTTCCCATAACTCCGCGAGTTTGATGGCGTTGACCCCTTCATCGTTGTGAAGGGGGCGCCGGTCCAGTTGGGGAATGCGCAATCCCAGCGCCAAGGCCACGGCCAGGAGCCATCCCCCCGCGGCCCGCCAGCTCATGGCGCGGGCAAGGCGTAGACTTCAATTTCCTGCCAGCAGTTCAGGGCGCTCAACGTATTGCCTCGGGTGTAACCCCGCACATACCGGGCCGAGATGCCTTTCGCCGGAACCGCCTTGCCGAACTCCAATTCGAAATACTCGCGGTCCGTGCCGATTCCCTGGCCGGCCGAGTTGTCCACATCGTTGTTGAACAAGGTGGTGACCCCGGTTTTGAACTCCGGATCGTTGCTCACTTGCAAAATCACATCGCGCACGGCCTGCACATAACGGTGATCATGCCACATGACAATCGCGTGGATTGCGAAAGACTTCCCCAAATCAACCTGGACCCACTGGACGCCTTTCTTCATTTCGACGGCGTCATCATCAATGGGCTCGCGCTTGCCGTCGGTCAGTTGTTTCAGGTCGCCCAGGAAAGGAGGCACGCTGCTGGTGGCCGATTTGCCTGCCGCGACATTGACCACGCCGGCGGGAACCTGGAGCGGCGGCGGCGCCTTGTCCGAAATGGGTTCGATATTCGGTCCCGCCGGCAGATCTTCGGGGGTGCCCTTCAACGTGTGGGACGGAAAATCGATCTTCAAGGGAACGGTGCCCTTGCCGTCTTGAGCGGGAACCGTGGCGGGGAGAAGGGCACCGGTCAAAGCCAGCGCCCACAAGGAAAGCTTCATCGTCTTCTTCATAGTTCGTGCAACATGCCGCGCCGGTCGCGTCGGCGGCGTAATCTCTCGGGATCTTGGATTCTTGGCGATGCCTAAATATTCAAATGCAGGCTAGATTTGCCAGCCCGGGCGGTAATCCCGTTTCACGAATTGGGCCGCTTCAGGAATGTTGGTCGCCCGCATGTTCGGGCCGTCCCAATCCAGCTTGCGCCCGATGCCCGTCCGCAACGCCACGCATCCGAGCAGAATCATTTCGTTGAGATAGGCGGCGATCTCGAAGTTGGAGTAAGAGGCCGGACCTCCCCGCATCATTGCGAACCATTCTTCCTCGTGACCCGGGGACCGCGGGATGCTTTGAGGCACCGCGATGCAAGCCTCGTGTTTCTCACCCGCCACGTATTCCTTCTCATCGTTCAAGATGACCTGGAATCGCGCGCCGTAATCGTCCCCGGCGAAGAGCTTGCCTTTTTCACCCACCACGAGGCAGCCGCTGGCCGGCAAATCGCCGCGCTGGGCCACGATTTCTTTGGTCAAATCCGCGCCCGGGCGCAACGGGGATACAAAATTGCCCGCCTTGAAAATCTCGTGCTTCGGGTTTGGATTGCCGTCATACCACCAGAACTTGCAGGCGGGCAGCCCTTCGCGTTCCGGGTAATCGAACCGAATGCGTGAGGTGAGCGGGAAGGTTTCGGGATAAATCCGCGAGGCCACTTCCAGTTCGATGCCCGTCGGATAGCCGAGCTTGAGGGCCCGGAAAGGCATGTTGACCGTGTGGCAAGCCATGTCCCCGAGCGCGCCTGTGCCGAATTCGTACCAGCCACGCCAATTGAATCCGTGATACACGCCCTTCTTGAAAGGGCGCAGCGGAGCCGGACCCAGCCAAAGATCCCAGTCGAGGGAATCCGGGACCGGATCCTGCCCGATCGGGCGGTCGAGTCCCTGCGGCCAGACGGGGCGGTTGGACCAGACATGCAATTCCTTGGGCGCGCCGATGACTCCGGCTTGAATCACTTCGACGGCGCGGCGCAGGCCGGCCCCGGCGCTGCCCTGGTTGCCCATTTGCGTGGCGACCTTTTTCTCCATGACCAGGCGGCGCACTTCGCGCGATTCCCAAACCGTTTGGGTCAGGGGCTTCTGGCAATACACATGTTTGCCCATCCGGAGCGCGCGGATGGCCACGAGCCCGTGCAAGTGATCCGGGGTGGAGATCGTCACCGCGTCGATGGACTTGTCCATCTCGTCAAACATCTTGCGCCAATCCTTGTAGAGGCGGGCGTCGTAGGTGCGGTTGTCTTTGGCGGCGCGGTCCTGCAAGGCTTTATGCTTGCCGGTGAGCGTTCCGGCATCGACGTCGCAGAGGGCGACGATATTGCCTCCCAGACGATAGGCATTGTCGGTGTCGCTGCTGCCTTTGCCGCCAACGCCGATGCAGGCGACGTTGATGCGGTTATTGGCGCCTTGGGCGCGGAGGAGCGAGGGGAAGCCTACCGCGGTGGCGCCGGCCAGGACGGTGGATGATTTGAGGAAGTCACGACGGGACCCGTAGTGGAAAGTTTGCTTTGGCATGGGATTTTGCTACGCTTTCGCGGCCCGACCGACAAGCAATTTTCCTGAATACTGATCAGTTTCGCGGGCTTCCCTGAGCCGAGAGTTTCTGGCGGGTGCGGTTCATGCCGCTGATGGCGGGGCCGTAGTGGGGCTGCAACGTGAGGGCGCGTCCGAATTTTTCCAAAGCTTCCTCCAGGCGCCCCTGCGTGTAGTAAGCATTGCCGAGATTGACATGCGCTTCGACGTAATCAGGGCTCAACTCGACGGCGCGCGCGAAATGCGGAATCGCCTCCGTGATGCGCCCGCTTAATCCCAGGGCCGTGCCGAGACTGTTGTACGCGCTCGAGCTGGAAGGGTTGTTCTTGATGGAAGCCTGGATCATTTCCACCGCCTCGGCATACTTGCCCTGGCTGGCCAGGATGTTGCCGAGATTGTTCTGCACCTCGGCAAAATCAGGAAAGAGCCGCAGCGCCTCGCGGTAATGCTTGATGGCATCCTCCTTGCGTCCAAGCTTGGCCAGTGTCGCGCCCAGATTGTAGTGGCTGTTCTCGTCGTCCGGATTCAGCGCCAGCGCTTGGGCATACTTCTCCCGAGCCTTTTCCCATTGGCCTTGGCTGAATAACTCGCTGCCCTCGTTGTTGAGTTTGGTAATATTCTCGCCCAGGGCGGTGGGATCGTCGGAATCCGCGGGCTTCGCGGAAACCGACGCGGAGGGATTGGCGGTCGGCGGAGACGCGGCCTTCGAAGCATCGCCGGCCGGACGGCACCCGCCGACCAAGATCACGAGCCACACCGCAAAAACACAACAAATCCAGCTGTCCCTTCGAGCCATGAGCGGATGCTGGCGAATTCCTGGGAGGGATGCAATCTGAGCCTTTCCTGGTTGAAATTCGGATCATTTCGCCGTTACCTTTTGTGACATGAAAACTTCCCTTTGCATTTGGGCCTGTTCCTCGCTGCTTTGCCTCGCATTTCAATCCAGCCTTTTTGCCCAGGAAGGACGTCCGCGCCGCGAAGGATTCGGAGGTCCCTTTGGCGCCTCGGAACCGGTGGATTGGGAGGCGAGGCGGAAATCGATCATGGAGAAGTTTGACGCGGACAAAAATGGCACCCTCTCCGCAACCGAGCGCGAGGCGATGCGTGTCGCGCGATTTCAGGAAGCGCGACCGGGAGGAAGCCGCAGTCGAGGAGGCTTCCGCATGAATATGCCTCCGGAAGTGGTGAAGAAGTATGACAAGGACGGGAACGGGGAGCTCAGTGACGCCGAGACTCAGGAGGCCATGCAAGGCATCCGCGCTCAGATGGAGCAGGTCAACCGCGATTACGACGCCAACAAGGACGGCCAGTTGGATGAGCAGGAAATGGCGAAGGTGCGAGCCGACATCGACGCCGGCAAGCTGGAAGGTCTGCCACGCTTCATGTTCATGGGCGGCGGGCGAGGAGGGCGCGGCGGACGGGGAGGCCCCTGGGGAGGTCGACGGTCGGAACCCGAGGCTCGTTTCCTGGCGGCGGACAAGGACAAGGATGGAAAACTCAGCGCGGCGGAGTTGAACGAGGCAAGGCAGAGCGCCGCGAAGCCGGGGGCCGCGAATTGATGCGGGGCGGAACTTATCAACGATTCTCATTTCCATGAACCCCTGCTTCATTTCCCTTGCCGGCTGGATCACGGATCGACCGAAGGCTGCATTTTCAACGGGATTCACGTACCGGCTGATCCTGGCTCTGAGTTGGACCCTGGCGGCATCCTGGGGTCTGGCGGCCGAGAAAGGCGGCGGCACGGTCAAGTTCAACCAGGAACGAGGTTTTTTCGACAAGCCATTCTCGCTGGAATTGAAACACTCCGAACCGGGCGTTCAGATTTACTACACGCTGGATGGAACCGAGCCCAAACCCGAATCCAACCGGCTGTATCGCGATCCGATCCGGGTCGAAAAGAACACCGTGATTCGAACCGCGGCGTATCAGAACGGCAAGCGTGTGGGCCGCGAAACGTCGCGCACCTTTGTTTTCCCCAAGGAAATCTTCCGGCAATCCTTTGATGGCATGCCCCCGGCCGACTGGCCGTTCCGTTGGGGTGGCAACCGTGTCGATTTCGGCATGGACCCCCGTGTCGTCGAAGATCCGCTCTACGCGCCCGAACTCGAGCGCGCGCTGAAGTCGATTCCGTCGCTTTCGCTCGTGATGGATCTGGGAGACCTCTTCGACGAGAAGCGGGGGATTTACGCCAACGCCATGCGCCGGGGACGCGAGGCGGAAAGGCCCGGCTCATTGGAATGGATTCGGCCCGAGGGGGGCGCGGAATTCCAGATCAACGCCGGCATCCGCATTCGCGGCGGATTCAGCCGGATGCCCAACAACGCGAAACATTCGTTTCGTTTCTTCTTCAGGAAGCAATATGGGGAAGGCCAACTCAAGTATCCCTTGTTCGGCGAGAAGGGTGCGAAGTCCTTCGACGGTTTTGATCTTCGCACCTCCCAGAATTATTCCTGGAGCATGGGGGGCGATCCCCGGGCCGTCTTCATTCGGGACGTGCTTAATCGCGATTTGCAGCTCGCCATGGGACAGCCGAGTCCGCGCAGCCAATTCGTCCACCTCTTCATCAACGGCCAGTACTGGGGCCTGTACAACACCTGCGAACGCCCTGAAGCGGCGTTTGCCGCGAGTTATCTGGGCGGGAAGAAGGACGATTACGACACGTTGAAGCCCAGGGGTGGGGCGGGCGAGGGCGGCTTCGGTCCTGGCGCCTCGGGGGAAATGCCTTACGCGACCGACGGGAACAAGGATGCCTGGCGAAAGCTATGGGAGGCGGCCAAAGCGGGGCTCTCGAGCCAAGAGGCCTATTTCAAAGTGCTGGGCCGGAACGCGGCCGGTGAGCGCGACCCCAGCCTGCCGGTCCTGCTGGATCCCGAGAACCTCATCGATTATATGCTCGTGATTCTTTATGGGGGGAACATTGACGCTCCGATCACCAAGTTCGCGGGCAACAGCATGCCGAACAACTGGTTCGCCGTGCGTTCGAGGAAAGGCGAGCACGGGTTCCAGAGCTTCGTCTGGGACGCGGAGCACACCTTGCTGGATTTGCATGAAGACCGGACGGGACCTTTCCCCGCCGGGAACAGTTTCGAACAGAGCAATCCACAATGGATCTTTCAACAGTGCCTGGAAAACGCCGAGTTTAGAATGCTTCTGGCGGATCGCGTCGAAAAACACACCCGTTCGGGCGGCGCCCTTTCGACGGAAGGCGTGAAAACCCTGCTCGATCGCCGGTCGAAGGAAATCGAGAGCGCGGTGATTTTGGAATCGGCCCGCTGGGGGGACGCGGGCGGAGGATTCGGGTTTAGGGGAGGCGGCGAGGAAGGAAACCGCCAGCCCCGGACGCGCGATCGCGATTGGCGGAAGGAAATGGAGCGCATTCGCAACGAGTACATTCCGAAAAGAACCGCCATCTTGCGCGAGCAACTCTGGGGCCTGGGAGTGCTGCCGGACGTGCCGGCTCCCACGCTCGCAGCCGCAGGCCAGGAAGTTGAACTCAAGGGTGGCGCAGGTGAGATCGTTTACACTCTGGACGGGAAGGATCCGAGGGCGGTGGGTGGAGGGAGAAGTGCTTCCGCCCGCAGCGCGCAAGGTTCGATCAAAGTTTCGGGAACGGCAAAAATCAAAGCCCGTGTGTGGCGCCAGGACGATTGGGGGCCGCTGGCCTCGTGGCCGGTGGAGTAGGTTCAAAACAGGAACGACAAGGCAGTTGCCTTTCCACGGGCAGGTTGCGTAGTGTCGCCGCGTTGGTCGCCGACGTGGCGGAATCGGCAGACGCGCCAGACTCAAAATCTGGTACTCGCGAGAGTGTGTGGGTTCGACCCCCTCCGTCGGCACCAACGGGGCTCTTTCTTGGCGTCAGAGGCCCTGGGGCGCGCCGGGAGCGGCTAACCGCGAAATGTTTGCCCGGCTTCTGGTCTGGTTCGACGATGTGGACGGCGGCCCAGCGCGCGTTACGGGACACCCCGTTCATCGCCAGGGCCAAACCACGACGAGAAGAAAGTCGGCTATCTCAACGCGCTCCACACCACACGAGCGGCCTGCTATGACCAGGCCTTGTTTCTGAAGTAGCCCTGCTTGACCCTCTCCCGATCCTCATCCAATCTTTTCGGGTGATCATGCTACGATGCGGATGGGTGGCGGTGTGGATGGTATCCGCGGCGTCCGGGCTGTGGGCGGGCGAAAGCCGGCTCATCAACGGAATCGCCGCGATCGTGTTCGACTCCGTCGTGACCTTTGAGGACGTGGAACGTCAGGTTGCTTCGTTCGCCCCCACCCTCGAAGCCCGCTACGGGCGGCGTCCGGAAGTGATGGAGCAAAAGATCCAGGAGCTGCGCCGGGAACGGCTGGAAGAGCTCGTGGAGCGCAAGATGATTCTCCGCGAGTTCAAAGAGGCGGGATACAGCTTTCCGGAAAGTTTGATCGACGACCGGATCAAGGAGTTGATTCGGGAGCGTTTTGGCGACCGGGTGAAGCTGACCAAGACGCTGCAGTCCACGGGCACGACCTTCGAGCAATTCCGGCAGCAGTTCCGGGATCAGTGGATCGTCGAGCAAATGCGGCTGAAGAACATTTCCTCGGAGATCATGATCTCGCCGTTCAAAATCGAACGTTATTACCAGGAACATCAGGACGAATTTAAGCTCGGGGACCAAGTCCGACTGCGCATGATTTACCTCGACAAGGGCAAGCACGGGGCCGGCACTCGGAAGCTGGCGGACGAAATCCTGACGAAGTTGAAGGAAGGCGCCGCTTTTGCCGACATGGCGTCGGTGTACTCCGATGGCGTGCAGCGCCGGGAGGGCGGCGACTACGGGTGGCGGGAGAGGTCGTTTCTGCGCGATGATTTGGGGACGATCGCCTTCGGCTTGAACAAGGGTGAATTCAGCGGCGTGGTCGAAACCCCGACCGATTGTCATTTGATCTTCGTGGAGGACAAAAAGACCGCGCACGTCCGGCCCTTGGGCGAGGTTCGGCTGGATATTGAGAAGACCCTGAAGACGCAGGAGCAGGAACGGCTTCACAAGGCATGGGTTGCCCGGCTGAAAAAGAAGTCCTTCGTGCAGTATTTTTTCTGATTTTTCGCGTGAAGAAGCCGAACCGCCGCATCGTGGTGACGGTGGGAGATCCGGCGGGCATTGGTCCGGAGGTGACGTTGAAGGCGTTGGAAGCGAGACGGTCTCGGCAGGATTGGGAGTATTTGGTTTTGGGGGACGGAGAGGAGCTCAACCGAAAGGCGGCGCTTCTGGGTTTGAAAATCCGTTTGTGTCCCGATGAATTGAAGGAACAGCCGAGCTCGGGCGAGAGTTTGTTCAAGTGGTTGAATCCCGGCGAATCCTGGGGAAAGCATTCCATGAGTCCGGGGGCTGGGCCTGCCGCGCGAGCGGCTCTGGCGGGGTTGGAGTGGGGAGCGCGCGCCTGTCTGCGGGAGGAGGCTGCGGCCTTGGTGACCGGACCGGTCTGCAAGGAACACATCGCCGATCTGGGAAGGTCGTTTGTGGGGCAGACCGAATATTTGAGCGACTTGGCCGGGACTCGCGATGCGGTGATGATGCTCTTGGGGCATGATGAGGCGGGTCGTTGGTTGCGGGTGGCTTTGGCGACCACGCATGTGCCCGTGAGGGAAATCGCTTCTGCACTGACACGAGAGAAGGTGATTTGGGCGATTCGGCGTGCAAGTGAGGCGTGTGATCGGCTTGCCTTGAGTCGTCGACGAGTGGCTGTCTGCGGCTTGAATCCGCACGCGGGCGAAGGGGGAAAGTTGGGCGACGAGGAGATTCGAATCATTCGACCGGCCGTGGCGGAAGCGCGTGATTCGGGGTTCGACGTGGAGGGGCCGCATCCGGCGGACACTTTGTTTCGTCAAGTTTACTTGGGCGAGTATGACGCGGTGGTGGCGATGTATCATGACCAGGGCTTGGTTCCCTTGAAGATGGTGGCTTTTGATTCGGGGGTGAATTGGACACTGGGGTTGCCGTTCATTCGCACTTCGCCGGATCATGGCACGGCTTTTGACATTGCGGGCCGGAATGTGGCGCGGGAGCAGAGCATGAGCGCAGCGTTGGATTTGGCAGAACAACTGGCGGTCGAACCATGGAGCAAGACGTCGTGCTGACCGCGGCCCATCTGAGTGTCACGGATGAAATCGATCGGGGCGTGGCGTTCATGCCGCGTCCATGGCAGGAATCCCGCGGGCGCATCGCCTGTTGATTCCGCACCTCGCCCCTCCGTGGCCTGAACCTCAATCGGAAAAAGGAACATGATGAAGAACGGTTTGACGAGAGCGATGATGTGGGTGGCGTGCCTGGGCTGGGCCGCCGCCGTCGTGGGGGCGGATGGAGATGTTCCCGCCGTGCGCAAAGAGGGGCGCTATGAATTTCGGCGCGACCACCATCCGGATGGCATCGGGAAGTTTTACGAGGGTCGTGAGATTGCCCATGTGATGGGCCACCAAGCGGCGGGTTGGCTGGAGAGGCCGGAAAGAGAAGCGGAGGAGCGACCTGACCTCTTGATTCCGTTGCTCTCGCTGAAACCGGGCATGAAGGTAGCCGACATCGGGGCCGGAACCGGCTATCACGTTCGGCGCATGGCCAAGCTGGTGGCCCCGGGCGGGACGTCTTACGCGGTGGAGATTCAACCCGAAATGCTCGAACTCCTCGTGGCGAAAGCGAAGGAGCACGGGCTGACCAACGTGGCGCCGGTTTTAGGCGCGATCGACGATCCCAAGCTGCCGAAAGGTGCCATCGACCTCGTGCTCATGGTGGATGTTTACCACGAATTCTCACATCCGTACGAGATGCTCAGCCGGATTTGCGACTCGCTCAAACCCGGAGGACGCGTGGTCTTTGTCGAATTCCGGGCCGAGGAGGTTCGTGTGCCCATCAAGCTCCTGCACAAGATGTCGGAAGCTCAGGTCAAGCGGGAAGCCGCACATCATCCGTTGGAATGGGTCACGACCCACACCAATTTGCCCTGGCAACATGTGATCGAATTTCGGAAAAAATCCGATGCTACCAAGGCAGGGAGAAAGTCTTGACCGTCGAGAAGCACTTGATGGCTTCGATGACGCCCTCCTTGATGCCCAAGCCGCTGTCCTTGATGCCGCCGAAAGGGGAATTCTCGACGCGGTAACCCGGCACATCGTTGATGTTGACCATGCCGGACCGAAGTCCTTTGACCGCTTCAATGGCTCGTCCGAGATGTTCCGTCACAACGCCCGCGCTCAATCCGTAAGCGGTGCTGTTGGCAAGCGCCAGGGCGTCAGCCAGATCCTGGACCGTGATGACCGGCGCCAGTGGCCCGAAACTTTCCTGGACCACCATGCGGCAGTCGCGAGGGACCTGCGCGATCACCGTCGGCTCCATCAACGCGCCGCGCCGTTGTCCGCCCAGAAGGACGCGAGCTCCGGCGGCAACGGCTTCTTTCAAGACGGTTTCGAGATGGATCGCAGCCGCCTCATCGATGACGGTGCCCACCCGCGTTTCGGGGTCGAGCGGATCTCCCGCGCGATAGGCCTTGGCTTTTTCCACGAGCCTGGCCGTGAACGAATCCGCCACGGAGGCGTGGACCAGAATCCGCTTGATGGCGGTGCAACGCTGTCCTGAATTGCGAAAGCTCCCTTCGGCTGCGAGATGTGCGGCCAGATCCAGGTCGGCGTCATCGAGGACAATGAGGGGATCGTTGCCGCCGAGTTCGAGCACGACGCGTTTATATCCCGCGGTGCTGGCGATCCTTTTACCGACGGCGACGCTGCCCGTGAACGAAACGAGATCGACCCGGGGATCTTGCACCAAGGGCTCCGCGATTTCGGACGTGGGTCCCAGCAGCACGCTCAGCATGGGGCCGGGCAGTCCCGCCTCGACCAGAAGGCTGGCGAAGGACAGGGCGGTCAGCGGGGTCTTTTCGGATGGCTTGAGGATGACCGGGGTGCCGGCGGCAATGGCGGGCGCGATTTTGTGCGCGACTTGATTGAGAGGATGGTTGAAAGGCGTGATCGCAACCGCGCAGGACAAAGGCTCACGCAGGGTGAAGATTTTCCGCGACTTGCCTTGCTGCGAAATGTCTCCGGAGAAGATCTGTCCGTCGTCCCGCAAGGCTTCCAAGCCCGCGAGACGCAGCACGTCGCAGGCGCGTCCGACCTCGTACTGGGTCTCGCGCAAGCACAAGCCGGCCTCGGAGGCAATGAGGCGGGCGAAGAATTCTTTCCTGCCGTCCAACAGTTGGCGGGCTCGATCCAGAATGTGGTGGCGTTCGAAGCGCGTGGGAGTCGCTTTGAACGCGCAGGCCTCCACCACGGCTGTGTTGGCCTGAGCCCGTCCGGCCTGGAGAACCTCGCCGACGACTTCGCCGGACCAGGGACTGCGAACGAGAAGGGAAGCACCGCCGGATTCGATCGGGCGTCCGGCGACAAGGCAGGATAGGGTGAGGGGCATGGTGGAGGGGAAGAAAGGGATGAAGAGTTGATTCTGGGGGCGCGTGGAGTGGGAACGGCGAACCGCCGCCCTTCGAAACTGCCGCAAGATAAGATTCAGATTCCTGAGTAAAACCCGACCTGATCAATCGGGTCGCTTGGCGGGCTTGGTGTAGTCGCGATGCCAATCGAGGTTCCAGAGGTCTTCCAGACGCACCAGTTCCACGTGGCCATCCGCGGCCGAGATGTTGATGGAGCCTGGAAGGCGAGAACCGGCCGGGACCTTTTTCGGAGCCGTTTTGGCGGAAGCGCCGCCATGACGGGCCACGGAATATCGTCCAATGCCTCCGGCGACACCGTCACCCTCGTAAAGATTGCGCGCGGGCTTGTCGGTGGCGCGAGGCCAGGCGTCCACCCACATTCCATCCCCAAAAACGGGGGTGCGGGACGGGGAGTTGATGGTGGCTTCGGTGGCAAAGATTTTGTTGCGCTCCTCGCCGGAGATGAAGTCCATGTGGGAGTAGTGCCAGCTGTTGAAGACATAGCTCCCTTGGTAACCTTGGTTGCCATTGGTGGGCCAAATCCAAGTCTCGTCGGAAGTGCCATAATTGGGATTGGCGGGATTCCGGCTGATGCGGCGCTTGGGTTCGGGCGCCGAGGGGCAGTAGCGCACCTGATGGACTTGGGCCTGGTTGCGGATGAGGATGGCCATCCAGAGATCGCGTTCCTGGGTGTAGGGAATGGCCTTGCCCTGGTCGTTCATGTACATGAAATGCGCCAGGGACATTTGCTTGAGATTGCTGGTGCAGCGAATTTGCTGCCCCTTTAACTTGGCCCGGCTCAACGCCGGCAAAAGCATGCCCGCCAGAATCGCGATGATCGCGATAACCACCAGCAACTCGATCAAGGTGAAAGCGGCCCTTGACCCTCGTGGCCTGTGGAAGAGAAGAGTTGAGCAAGGAGAGTTCATGGAGCAATCGTGATGGGGGTTGGACCGGGTCGAGTGTCGCGCCGGTGCGGGCGAAATTCAAGCACCTGGAGTGGAGCCGAGGGGGCCGTTCAGGGTGAAGTCAAACAAATCGAAATTACGCACATCGGCACGGGCGCGTTGAACATAGGAATCCTTGAGTTTTTCCGAAATCAAGAAGGGAACCATCTCCTCATAGCGTCCGCCGTGGGAGCGAAGGCCCGAAGCGACGACTCTTAAATCGTGGAAGGCAGGGGTTCGGCCCAACACGACAGAGCGCCCCGAAATGGCCACGGCATCTCCTGTGCGATCCTCGGGCAGTTCGAGTCTTTCCGCGGCCCGGTCGCCATAAACCTCGGTGATGCCGGACCGGCGCTCGAGAAAGGAGAGGACTTCCGCGCGCCGGGACGCCGGCAAATCTTCGGGGTAATGGATGACCGCGAAGGATCCCAGGGCGCCGTGGTGGACGACGTACGGATCCGTGATGGGCAGGATGACGCGGAATCCGGGTCCAAACCGCTCGACGAGCTCGGATTCAAGATAGATGACGTGGGGGGATCCATCCGGTTTTTGCTTGTCGTTCATCCCATGGTCCGCGGTGATCCCGAGGACGGCGCCGAGCTTCTGCAAATAGCCCAGGAGCCGGTCGATGGCCTCGTAGAATTCGAGAGCCTCGGGCGCTTCGGGGACGAATTTGTGCTGCATGAAGTCCGTGGTGGAGAGGTAGAGAAAGTCGGCGCGGCCGGTTTCGATCAAACGGACTCCGGCCTGGAGCACGTAAAGGCTGGCTTCGCCGCTGTAAATCTCGGGGGTAGGGCCGACCAAGGACTCGACTTGCTCGATGCCGTGAGTGGGGAGTTTGGCTTGGGAGGCTTTTTCGGAAGAGAAGGCGATGCCTCCGGCGGCGATGAGCCCGCTGGCGAAGATGTCGCGCAGTTTTTCCTTGGCGGTCACCACCGCGACCTTCCGGCCTGACTTGGCCGCGGCGGGGAAAATCGTCGGGCAGCGTAGAAAGGAAGCCGAATTCATCATCACTTCCAGCCCGCTCTGACGATCGAAGAAATAGTTCCCGCCGATGCCGTGAACGCGGGGCGGCACGCCGGTGACGATCGAACTGTTGTTCACGTTGGTGAAAGACGGCATCGCCCCACGAGCGAGTCCCCGATAGCCGTTCACCGCGAGACGTTGCAGATGAGGCATGCGTTCGCGGGTCAAGGCGGCGTCGAAATACTCATCCGCGGATCCATCCAGGCACAGGGCGACCACGGGCCTTGACGGAGGCGTGTAGGAACGCCCGTTGACGGTGAATGATTGGGTCGAATATCGGCTCATAGGAATCGCGTTGAAACCGAACTGCGGACTCGATGGGAGAAAGACTTGATGGTGGTTGAATGCTGGAATCGCGAGGGCTTGGACCGCCGCGCGGGAGAGGTTCGTTTCAACCAGGGCTTCCGTCCGCCGTCTTGGGGGCCGGCAAAGGAACGGAGATGTTCATGGTCCGGAGAGTATTCTCAACCGCGCCGAGGAGGGCGCGGATATCGGATTCGAAGAGGCGTCCGATGCTGCCGATGCGAAACGTGTCGGCCAGGCTGATCTTTCCGGGGTAAATGATGAATCCCTGGGCGCTCAGGTGCCGGTAGAAGGTGTCGAATTTGAATCCCGGGTCCTCCGGATAATGGAACGAGGTGATGATGAAGCTTTGATGCTTGGGGGGAAGGTAGGAGCGAAAGCCGAGCTTGCGCATTCCTTCCTGGAGGACGGCTTGATTGCGGGCGTAGCGCGCGCCCCGCGCCTGAATGCCGCCTTCGATTTCGAGTTCGTGGAGCGCTCGATCGAAGGCGAGAATGCTGTGGGTCGGTGGGGTGTAGCGAAACTGGCCGTTCTTTTCGAACCCCTTCAATTGGGAGAGCAGATCGAGGCTGAGGCTGCGCGCCCATCCTTCGCAGGCCCGCAACGCGGCGTCGCGCGCGAACACGATCGAGAATCCGGGCACGCCTTCGACGCATTTGTTGGCGGACGTGACGAGGTAATCGATGCCTGCCGCCTCGAAATCGACTGGGACGGCTCCGAAACTGCTCATGGCATCGACGATGTACGACCGCTGGTGCCGACGCACACAGCCACCGATCTCGACCACGGGATTGAGGATGCCGGTGGTGGTCTCGCAATGCACCATGGCGACGTGGGTGATCGCCTTGTCATCCCCCAGGATCTGATCCAGAGCTCGCGGATCGGGCGGTGTGTCCTCGGCCGAGCGCAGCGCGAGGTGAGGAATGCGCAAACATTGCAGCATGTGCAGGATGCGCTCTCCGTAGGCGCCGTTGGCCAGGACGCAGACCTTGCCTTGGGGGGGGATGCAAGTGGCGAACACGGCTTCCACGCCGAAAGTGCCGCTGCCTTGGAGCAACACGACCTCGTAAAGTCCCGAACGATGGCCGAGCCCGGCGAGGTCGATCAGTTTCTTCCGAATGCGGGCGACGACCGCGTTGAACTCGAAGTGCCACGAGCCCGCGTCGCGGAGCATTTCCCGCTTCACTTCGAGACTGGTCGTGAGCGGCCCCGGCGTGAAAAGCAGTTTGTCTCCGGAGCGGGGCAACGGAACAGATACAGGGTTGTTCGAGGTCATGAATTCGCGCGCTCCAACCTTCAGCGACGTTGAGGTTAGAGTGGGGCCACCGCGAGGCAACTCCCTTGTTCAGGGGGGCGAACCGCGCATCTCGAAATGGTCTGTCGTGTGGCGCAGGCTGCCCAGCCTGCCGTATCGCCGACGGCCCGTCAGCCTGGCGGGAGAAGAAAGATGGCCCTTCCCTGCTCTCCACGCGCCGGGTTCCCTTCGTCGCCCCGCAAGCTGGGCAGCCTGCGCCACAGCAGACAGGGCTGTCTGCGTTACCACGACAACCCGGTCACCGACAACCTCGGGATGCACCGGGGGGCGCATCCCCTCTCGCGGCGCGTTTCCCAGTGTGCAAGCCGGATTCGAGCCCCATGGCATCAGTTCGGCTCGGCGATCTCGGCGAGTTGGGTGGGGGCGGGCGCGATCCGGGCGCGGTGTTCAGCCTGCGCGTTTTCGAAGGCACGCAGGATGTCCGGATGAAGCGCGGCGCGATTCCATCGCTCCCCGGGATCCTCACCGAGGTGGAACAGAAGCGGTGGAGAATGGGTCTGCGCGAGATCGGATCCATAGGCCGATTTCGTAATCCAATGGGCCTTCCACAGACCGATTCGGGCCGCATACAGCGTGGCGCCTCGATAATAGAAGAATGGTGGACGCGTCACGTTCGTTGCTTGAAAGAGCATGGGGGAGAGATCCACTCCATCGAGGGGGGAGTCGGGGAGTTGAGCTCGGGCGAGAGTGGCACAAGTGGGCAGGAGGTCCATCGTGGTGGCCATTTCCCGTTGAGTTGTTCCGGCGGGAATGCGTCCGGGCCACCAGAAGATACCGGGCACCCGCATGCCTCCCTCCCAGGTTGAGCCTTTGCCCTCGCGCAGCGGACCAGCGCTGCCTCCGTGATGGTCAAAGGTGAGCCAAGGGCCATTATCGCTGCTGAAAACGACCAGCGTGTTCTGGTCGAGTCTGGCCGAGCGCAGCGCTTGCAGGATTTGCCCCACGCTCCAATCCAGCTCCTCCACCACGTCCCCGTAAAATCCACCCGGGCTCTTCCCGCGAAATCGCGGGGACGCGAACAGGGGAACATGGGGAAAGGAGTGGGCGAGGTAGAGGAAGAAGGGCCTTCGCCTGTTCGACCGGATGAACTGCAAGGCTTCCTCGGTGTAGCGCCGGGTCAATTGAGTCTGGTCTGGATGCGTTTCGACCACTTGAGCACCGCGAATGAGTGGTGTGCGCCACCAGTCGTTGTTCTCCTGGAAAAACTTGTCGCGGCCCGCTGGCGCATTCGTGGCCGGCAGCATGTCATTCGAGAACGGCATGCCAAAATAACTGTCAAAGCCGTGTTGGAGCGGGAGATGTTCCGGCCGATGGCCGAGATGCCATTTCCCCACCATGCCGGTGGCGTAACCCCGGGATTTGAGCATTTCCGCCAAAGTGGTTTCTGCGGAGGGCAGTCCGCCTTTGGAGTTGTTTCTCAGCACACGGAACCGATCGTGGCACATGCCGGTGCGAGTCGGATACTTGCCGGTGAGCAAGGCGGCCCGGCTGGGCGTGCAAACCTCCGCGGCGGAATAGAAGGACGTGAAGCGCATGCCCTCGGCCGACATGCGATCCAAGTGCGGCGTGCGCACGATGGGGTTGCCGTAGCAGCCCAGATCGCCGTAGCCCAGATCATCCGCGTAGATGACCACGATGTTGGGCGGGCGCGTCGCGGTTCGGGCGGCGGGCAAACCGAACGTGATCCATGCCAACATCCAGGCGAGGGTCCTCAAAAGGCCGCCCGCAAATGGCAAAGACAAGCTATCCGAGCGATTGGGGGAGGTCAGGCTCATCGTTGCCGGTTCAGCGGTCCGCGCGGGGAGGCCTTGGTTTTCGCTGCAGCGACGGTCTTCGATCCATTCCCGAAGCGTAAGAGCCGCTTCGATTCATCAAGCAGAAAGGCGGTTTCAAGGAACGGCTCGAAGCCAATGTCCTGCCAGCGCAACAGGCCTTCGCCGTCGATCAAGAAGGTTCCGTGCAAGGGAGTTTGCTCGAATCCATCGAACGCGTGAAAAGCGCGGAAGGCTTCACGAGTCGGATCAGCCAGTAACGGAAATGAAAAGCGGCTCGATTGCTTGGACGACGTTTGCTTGAGGGCGTCAGCGGCGTCGGTGCTGACCGCCACCAGCGCGAGGCCGGCTTTTTCAAAATCTTTTGCCGCCTCCTCGAACTTGTTGAGTTGCTCCATACAGTGGGCACAGCCCTTCCCAAGATAAAACAGCATGACGTAAGGCCGGCCACGATACTGCGAGGAGTCGCGGCGGCGGCCATGTCCGTCGGTCAAGGTCCATGAAGGCGCTGCCGGTGGGGTCCAGTGCAAGGGTCCCAGGTTCGCCAGGTCAGGCCGTTCTCCAAAGTCCCCACGGCGCGCGGCGGGCCGGCTCAAGTCGAGTTTGATCGACTTGAGCAAGGGATCGAGCCGTTTGATCGCGGGCAGATCGAGGTCGATTGACGCGTTCATGGAAGCCAGTTTGCGGGCGGCTTCCGCCGCTTCGTTCGTCTTGCCGGCTTGGCGCAGCACATGGGCGTAGATGGCGGTTTCGAGGACTTGATTGGTCGCGGATTCGGACGCCTCCTTCGCCAGGGATTCCGCTTTGGCGAGATCTCCCGCCTCGGCGTGAATGCGAGCGAGGCGGATTTTAGGGATGTCCTTTGCCAATTCGAGCTGTTTCGTGAGTTCGTTGGTGTCTTTGTCCGCCAGCGCGGCCAAAGCCCTCAGTTCGGCCCGGAAGGATTCGATCTTTTCCATCCGGCTGTTGAACGATCCCAAGGCTTCGGTCATGGCTTTTTGAATTTGGTCAGCGGACTTCTTCTCCCGACGGGCGGTTGTTTCAGCGTGATCCACAGCCGCCTGGCGTTCAGACCGGATCGTGGCTTGGGCACGATCGAGAGCCTCTGTCTGCTCGCCAGCCTGGCGAACCTGTCCTTTGGCGAAATGTGCTGCGCCAAGCGCGACGGCGAGCCGGGCCTGCTCATCGGGCAGCGAAGTGAGATCGAGATGCGGCGTGCCCGCCAGAGTAATCAGCTCGTCCCATAACTCAAACTTGGGGAGCAGGCTGAGCAATCGGGAGCGACCTTGTTTCCAGCTGGAACGTCCATAATCGTAACGAGGAGCGGAGGGTTGCGTGGCGAGTGTCGAATTGGTGCGCATAAGCCGGGGCAGTTCACTCAGGTTCTTGGCCAGCGCGATCGCTTCTTTGACCCGGCCGCTGAAGGACCAGCTCTCGACGAGCCAGTCGTTGTTGTGGGTGTAGTTGTGAATTTGATCCGGCATGACGCGATCCCGGATCATGTAGGCGTGGTCGGTCCGCGCGCTGGCCTCTTGTTGCCAGGCCGCGTCGTCATGCCGGGCAAGCTTGGCGTACGTATGGCCCGGCATGTGCCACATGTGGGCGATGCCGGGAGATCCGGCACCGCAGAGGGCGGCGGAGCGGAGCGCCTTGGATGGCTTCTCGGGATCCCAAAGATGAATACGGAAGTGGTGGACGGGATGAAGCGGATGTTTGGAGAGGATCGCCTTCGTCAATTCATCCACCGCGAGGTGGCTGCTGATCGAAAGCTCGGTGTTGTTCCCGAAACCGCTGTTATCCCAAATCTGGTAAACCAGCAGAGCGCGGATTTCCATGTCCTCGGGAAAGTCTTCAACCAGGGCTTCGTAGGCGCGAATGAGATGGCGCCGCCTTTGTTTGAGGTCGCGTTTCTTGCCCTCTTTTTCCTCGGTGTGAAACTCGGACAACGCCTCGATGAGGCGCTGTTCGCGAGAGGAAGCCGTCGCTTTGAGGGTCATGGCATTGGTGAGGAAACCCCGGGCGCGCTGGGCGTTATTGGCGTTGGCCATGGCCATGCCCCAGAAGGGCATGGGTGCGTTCGTGTCCAGCAAGCTGGCTTCCCGGAAGGAACGTTCGGCTTCGAAATACCAGAAACCGTGGAGCTGTCCGACCCCTTGAATGAAAAACTTCTGCGCTTCGGGCGATCGCGTGGTGATCGGGAAGGCAATCTCCGGCATGCCGGGCATCAAGTACGCGCGTTGGCGGGGGCCTTCATTGAAAGCCTCGCCGTGGTAGGAATGCCCGGGCGCGCGGGTTTCGAGGACGGGTTGGGCTTGGAGCAACAAGTTTCCGCCAACCCAACCGAGGGCGATCCATCGAAGCAGGAACATATCCAGGATGATTCTTGAAATGGAAGAGTCTGTCAAAGCTGGTTCGATGGCTCCGGAAAGGGCAGGGAATTCTCGGTGCTGCAACGTTTTTTGGTCCTGCCGGGAGGGGTCGAACCTTACGCGGAGGCCGCGGTCGAACTCGGACTGAAAGGCGACACGGTATCCGTCGCTGTGCATCGGCTTCGCAAGCGATTCCGTGAACTCATTCGAGTCGAGGTCGCCCGCACTGTCCAGCACCCTGAGGATACGGAGGACGAGTGGCGCCATCTCCTCGCAATCCTTCGGGGCTAGCCTTTCTTTCGCAACTGGGCGGTCTCGGGATGCCTAAGGAACCGTGCAACATTTACTTCCGGTTTTCTCGCTTGTTCTTTTGACCTGGAGCATCGTTGCACTTCAGGCACAGGCCCATGGCCAGGGCATGCGCCCTCAGTGCGCCTCGCTCCAGGTCAAAATCCCGGTGCGGGAAAATCGGAATTAATGGTTGCGCGATTCCTAAGGTTCAACCCGTCGCAACCGACGTCACGCAACCCAAACTCGTCCCTCCAGGAATCCCTTTGGGATTGAAGGTGGGATTCCGTCACCGTGGGCATCGCCCATTCGGTGGCCCATTCGCCCTGGCGAACCGCGTCTCGTTTCTCCCTCTTCGCACCCTCCCCCAATCACTCTCCGCCGCTGACATCCATTCGGTCTTCTCCACCAGGACATGTCGCAGCAACAAGATACTCGGGACAGACATGTCGAGCACTTCCCAGACCTTGGCTCCCGTGGGCAGAGAGAGGTCCGCCGTGTCTTGCTCCATCCTTGGCGGGGCTGATGGGTTCAGCCCCGCCAGGATGTGTTGTCCTCGCTGGTTAGCGCGTGCGGTAAAACCTCTGTGCACCGCTGATCGCCTCGCTCAACGGGCTGCTGCCGCCCGTCGCTTTCCACGGGCCGGTAACGTCCGGGGCGGATTCCAGCGTGCCCGTGTATTCGATGACGATATTACCTCCGGCCAGCTTGACCGAGGTAATCTTGCCGCCCACCGGGGGCACGTCCAATTTTTGTGATTCGTCCCGGGCTTGGAACGCTTTGAGGCCGACCGCTTCGTTCTTGCTGTCGTTCAGCAGAACTTTGGTGCCCACTTTGTCCACCAGGAACCACTCGACGTTCGCGCCGCCGCCGCCTTCGTACCAAATCAGGCGCAACGGATACACGCCCGCCACCGCGACGTTGAATGAGAAGATCGTGTCCGCCGCGCCACGACCGCCGTTGAAGATACCTAAAATGGGGGCGTTGGCATCGCGCTGCGTGGCAGGGGTGACTTTGAAACCATCATCGCTATTCACGCCCATGCGATAAATCCCTGGCTTGGCGAACTCGACGAAGGCAATGATTTCCTGGGTCAGGTTGTCCGTGCTACCGGTATCGCCTGGAATGCCGGGGATCGGTTTGTCTTCGAAGCCATTGCCGGCGCTGAAGTTGCCCACCGCTCCAGGAGCGTCCTGGTTGTAGTTGACCACGTCCGTCTCCACAGAGGTTTTGGGGTTGGCAACGTTGGCTCCACCCACGGTTCCGGCGATTTGATTCTCGCCCCGGTTGTCATCGTTGCTCAACCCATCCGCAGATTGGAATGTGCGAATTTTGAAGCCGCGAGTTTGGCCCGAGCCAAGCTTGGTGCCGATCGCGACGGGCAGAGTGGTGTAATTCGCCACGGTGAAGCTGAACGCGCGCGTGAGCGTTTGCGCGGGCGTGCCGTGGTTGAAGGTCAGTTCCACGTTGTGCTGCGAGTTTGGCGGGAACAATCCGGGATTGGGATAAACGATGCGCGTGGTCTCACCCGAACGAGTGACGGTCGGTTTCACGTCGGCTCCGTCGAATTTCATTTTGACGGATTTCTCGTCCACCTTGCTGTTGGCGCTGTCCGCAAGCTCGACAATCACATCCGTGTCCGCCGCCGCATTGTTGTCCCCGCCCGCTGGAATGACGGTTTTGGCGATCGGTGCCGCGGCGCCCGAGGCCGACCGGTAGGACTTCGGACCGCCGTCGCCGTTGATCAACGACTTGGCCCCCGCAGCATTAAGAATGAACCACTCAATGTTTGCGCCGCCGCCGCCCTCTTGCCAGGCGGTGCGGAACGCGTAAGTACCCGCCTTTTCAACCACAAAATCGAAGATGGTATCCGAGGCGCCACGGCCGCCATCGAACTGTCCGAGGATGAGCGAGAATTTGTCCCGCGGATCCCCGGCCGAAACCGTCGTGCGGAAACCGTCATCGCTGTTCACCCCCATGCGAACGCGCCCGGCCGGAAGCGTGATGAAGGTGAGCGCTTCGGCTGCAATGCCGTCGGTACTACCTTCGACGCCGGGAATACCCGGCATTTGCAGGTCCGGCGTGAATGCGCCGTTATTCTCGTCCGCCGACTGGCTGAGATTGATCACGTCTTCGATCTCGAATTGAATCAATGCACTCGGCGCGGCGCTCAATGGTTTGCCCGGACCTTTGGCGTTGCCTTGGGCGCTGGCGTCGGCCTGGTTGGGCAGAAGCTGGCCATCGGCTCCGAAAAGCGCACCTGCAAGCGTGTCTTCGATCCTCTTAATGGTGTTGTCCTGGTTGGCCGCGTTCTGGAAGATATTCCACACGAAGCCGGGCTGGCCGGTATTCGGTGTCACCGCCCAGGCCGCGGGCACGAGCGCATATCGGGCCACGGTGAAATTCCACGATTTGCTCGTCGTGGCCCCGGTGTTGTTTTTGTACTCAATGGTCGCACTGTGCTGGGATCCCGGCGCGAAGATCGAACCAGGTTGATACTCGACGAAAATCACGCCGCCATCCTTGGTCGTTTTGGGCGTCACCTGGGCCCCGTCCACGGTCAATTTCACGGACGCTTCGTCGAGCGTGGTCGTGCCGTTGACAAACACACCGCCGACGGCGGAGTCATACGCCGCGGCGGACGCACCTTCCGCAGGCACCGGCGCAAAAACCAGCGCTGAAGGCCGACCGTCATCCACCGGCGACTCCGGAATATTTTGCGCGGGCGGGCCGTACCGGGCGAGTTGCAGGACGAATGCGTCCAGTCCGATGCCATCTTCGCGCTGGAACATGCGCACCGTGTAGGTGCCCGCCTTCAGGGTCCAAAGCATGGGGTTGCCGCCTGCATCTCCGCTGACGAGTTCCGCACCGCCGTCGCCGTCCCAACCAGCGCCTTGATTCAGGTCGGCGAAGTTGCCGTTCTGCGGCAAAGGAGCTTTGCGAAACCAATCTGCGTTTGCGCCGCCCTCGCCATCCTTGAGTTCATCGATGGACACATACATGGAGTCGCTCGCGCCATCGAAGCCAATCGTCCGCAGCCACATGCGATACTGGCCCGGCACGCTGATCTTCACCTTGTAATCCATTGTGGGGCCGGCGTCCTTGGCATCCGCATTATTCCGGTTCTGGCCACTATCCGGAGTGACTTCCATGTATTTGCCTCCCCGAGCGTTGCGGTAAGCATGGCCTGGGTCTTCGTCCGGAATGATTTTCCAGACATGGTCGTCATCGGAATTATTCCGTTTGTCGAAATGTTCCGCTTCTACGACAACGACGCCACCAACTTCCTTGTAAACGGCTGCCTCGATGCCAAAGCCAAAGCCGCCGGCGAGCAAGACAATGAGGAGGGATCTCAACAGGTATTGACGCATAGCTACAATGTGGTTTTCGCCTGGTCAGCCTGGCGGCTGCGTCCACCGAACACACAGGCACACGCCCATGCACGACAACGCCGTCAACAGGGTGAACCAAGCTGGATTAGATCGAATTGGGTCAAGTGAACCGAACCCTAGTTCTAAAAAAAGCAAGCAAAATCTGTGACTATCTTGCGACTTGAATCATTGCCGAGCCGTGGCAAACGTAGATGCGTGCTCCGCCTTCGTCACGGCCTAAGCGCTCCACGTCAGCAAGGGATGTGGAAGCGGCAATCTTTCTTTCGCAATGAAGGCATGCCTACAAGACACCGTAAAGATGTCATGAAATTACGCATTTTTTAACCTCAAAGTGAAAGTGTGTGCCGCACGCTAATGTTCTGGGTCTCTGTCGCCAAGGAACTCCTTCCTCTCCCTGCGAAGAATGAGTGGGGAGAGGACCGAGGAGAGGGGTTGGCTGAGCATTCCCCTCTCTCCGGCTCTCTCCCCACTCGTGCCTCGCGGGGCGAGAGGGAAAGCGGTGTGATGCCCGTGCTCTGCAGGGTTGATTCATCTGCTTGTTGGGGTGGTGGGGCTGCGGCGTTGGTGAGGCCGCTTTGCGTCAGATGGCTTTCGCCGACGTGCCGGGTGGCGTGGGAACGACCACCGCCCGGCGTCTGGCGCGAAGGCCAGCGGTTTATTCATTCTCCTTGGAGCGGTCCGCGTAGGCTGGCTCCAGTCCGGCTTCGCCTCTGCGAGGCTACGCCGGGACAGGCTTCGTTCTCGCTCCGCTCCGAACGAAGCCTGGTGGAGGCGGCGGGAGTTGAACCCGCGTCCCTGACAGACGAACCAGCCGCGACTACATGCTTAGTCCGGGCAGATTCTCGGCTGATGGCTGGCGCCCGAACTCGAAGCCACCGACCCAGTCAGCATGAAATGTTTTCAGATGTCCACGCGCTGTCTCCGCGTCCATCCTAACCGACTGTTGCGTTCGTCCCCCGTAGCCGGTGTCCAGGGGCGAACGTCGCGACGGCTTTAGGCCGCGAGTGCCATTTCTTCGTTGGCTTATGATTTTTGGTCCGATGATTTACGAGGCCCACGAACCATCCTCGGCATGCCGCCTCTGGCGCGTTTCCCAGGTCGAAACCAGTACGCCCCCAGCTCAAGCGAGCAGCAACACTATGTAGCCAGACCCCCGCCAGGTCAACCCCGAGCCGCCGTTCTCATCTTGCCCCCGTGCATCCCAAAGTGGCCTGTCGTGTGGCGCAGGCTGCCCAGCCCGCCGTATCGCCGAAGGCCCGTCGGCCCGGCGGGTGAAGAACTAGGCCCTTCCACGCTCTCCACGCGCCGGGTTCCCTTCGTCGCCCCGCAGGCTGGGCAGCCTGCGAAACAGCAGACAGGGCTGTCTGCGTTACCAAGACAACCCGGTCACCGACAACCTGTGGAAGCACCGATCTTGCCCCAGAGCGCGGCGGGTCTTCGACCCAGCCGCGCTCCTCAAAATGAGAATGGCTGAACCCCGAGGGAATTTGCTCGCAGCCAGGGGGTTCACTGGTTAGTTCTGAAGTGGATGTTTCACCCCCAGGCACTCCTCGTTTATCTCCTTGGATTCGTCACGGCCGGATGCTCAACCGCAGCGCATGCTGAGACGGACGCCGTCCGTGCAGGCGAAGGGTTGAGAACCCAGGAGGACAAGGGCAAGTACGGCCGGCGAGTCACCCATGCTATCGAGGGATGGAAAGTTCTCGTCCACGAACGCCTGCCGGTCGAGGAGCCCGATGCCACCCGGAAGGCGCTCGAACTCCTCGGCGCTCAATTGAAGGAAATCACCCGGGTTGTTCCCGAACCGGCTCTCACCCGATTGCGCGAGGTGCAGTTGTGGATGTCGCCCGAGTATCCCGGATTCCGAGCGGGAGCCGAGTATCATCCGGACGCCGGGTGGTTGCGTGCGAATGGGCGGGACCCGGCAATGGCCAAGCAGGTGGAATTTTCCAGTGTGCGAAATTTCGAGGCCGAAACGCTGCGCATGCCGAATTTCGCTCTGCACGAACTCGCGCATGCGTTTCACGATCGGGTGCTGGAAGGAGGTTTTCAGAACGCGTCGATTCAATCTGCCTTCGAACGCGCCCAAGCCAGCAAATCCTACGAGCGGGTGGAAAGGTTCTTCGGCCCCGGCCGCGCCAATACTTTCGAGCGCGCTTACGCCATGAACACTCCGCAGGAGTATTTTGCAGAATCCACCGAAGCCTATTTCTCCAGAAACGACTTTTTTCCTTTCACACGGGAGGAATTGAAAAGGCATGACCCCGAGATGGAACGGTTGCTCGGACGGCTCTGGGCGCTTGCACCCGTTGTGAACACTCGCCCAGCCCCAGCCGCCGCAGCCTCGGCGGAGCCGCCCTACCAGCGCATGAATTTCGGTCCGGCCCTTTTCTGGACCTATCAAGTCGCTCCCGGGAACATCGCTCAAAAGGGGATTGCCGTCCGGCTCGATGTTGGTCCCGGAGGGGTGAGCAATGGAAAGGCGTGGATGATTTACGAGCACGACACGATGCGAGTCGCGGCGGCGACCACCGGGGCATTTGTCGATTGGAAAGGCATCGGTTTCGACGGCAGTCATGGCACTCACACGGGCTTGAGTGGTGACCGCCACTGGGTGAATCCCGACGCTCCCGGCTGGGCTTCCCCGGGAGGGAGTTGGGAGGATGCCCGCCTCGTTGGGCGGGACGGAAGGCGCTACGGACCCCTGCCGCGGGATTGGACTCGGTTCGAAGGTCTGTATCTGCATGGGAACCGCGTGGTGTTGTCCGCCAAGATTCATGGGGTCCGCGTCCTGGAGTCTCCCGATTGGATCGAGACATCACCGCAACCGGTCTTCACGCGCACGTTCAATGTGGGAGCCTGGTCAGGTTCCTTGCGGTTGAGAATCGCGCCCGACTCGGTGCGAGTGGTTTTGACTGGCGCCGGATCGCTGCGGCGGCAAGAAGGATTCTGGTTTGCAGACCTTCCCGGAGGCGCCAAAGCGCGACTTTGGATGACCCGAGGGGACGCCTTGACGCTTGACGCCTTGACGAAGTTGCCGGACGCCGAACGTGGATTCGACCTGGAACCCCTGACCAGGGGCGGTCCGGCTCAGGAGGCGACTGAAACCTTGACCACCTCGGAGCCGGCGAGAGGTTCGAGTCCCTTTGCCGTGGATGTGTTTCCGTTGCCCGTGGGGAATCCCTGGAGCAGTTGGATGCGTCCAGGAGGGTTTGATTTCACGCCGGATGGCCGGGCGGCCATGGTGGCGACATGGAATGGGGATGTGTGGCGTGTGGACGGGCTCACGGCTGAAGCTCCGGCTCCGCTGCGATGGCGGCGTGTGGCCCGCGGATTGTTCCAGCCGCTGGGGGTGAAGTTTCGGGGTGACGACTTGTTCGTGACCTGCCGGGATCAACTCGTTCGATTGAGGGATCTGAATGGCGACGGGGAGATGGATTTTTTGGAGAACTTCAACAGCGACCATCAAGTGACCGAGCACTTCCACGAGTTCGCCATGGGACTGCAGACTGATGCGGCGGGGAATTTCTACTACGCCAAGTCAGGTCGGCACGCCCTGGATTCGGTGGTGCCTCACCACGGCACGCTGCTTCGAGTGAGTGCGGACGGGATGGGAACGGTGATCCTTGCCACGGGATTTCGCGCGGCCAACGGGGTTTGCCTCAACGAGGACGGCACTTTCTTCGTGACGGATCAGGAGGGATTCTGGACGCCGAAGAACCGGATCAACCGCGTCAGGGCCGGTGGTTTTTATGGAAATATGTTCGGCTTCACCAGCGTCACGAACACTTCCGATACGGCGATGGAACCGCCGATGATCTGGGTGACCAACGCGAAGGATCGGAGTCCGGCCGAGCTCGTTTGGGTGCCGCCTGGAGTGTGGGGATCGCTGGGAGGTTCTTTGTTGGAATTGAGTTATGGAACGGGACGCATTTATGCGATCCCCCACGAGGAGGTGGAAGGGCATTGGCAAGGCGCGATCTGCGAACTGCCGATGCCGGCGTTTCCCACCGGTGTGATGAGGGGCCGGTTTGGACAAGACGGGGCACTCTACGCTTGCGGGCTGTTTGGGTGGGCGGGCAACGCGCCTGCTCCGGGTGGATTCTATCGCGTGCGCCGCGGCAGCCAACCCGCGCACGTGCCTCTCAAGGTTCACGCGAGGCAGGGGGGATTATCGATCACTTTCAGCGATGCTTTCGATCCGGCCAGTGTTCAGCCCGATGCGTTTGCCCTGAAAGTGTGGTCCCTGCGGCGCACGGCGAATTACGGGTCCAAACATTTTGACGAACGTTCGGTGGACATCACCGGAGCGAAGTTGGGGAAGGATGGGCGGGTGATTGAACTCAAGATTCCGGATTTGGCACCCACGCAATGCTACGAGCTCAAGATCCAGTTGAGCGGCGTGGATGGCGGCAAAGTGGATCGTTCCCTCCACGGGACGATCCATCGATTGTCACCGAAATGACTCAGCCTTTGTGGGCTTCTTTGGTCCAGGTGTCTTTGAGCGTGATCGTTCGATTGAACACGGGTCGGCCTTGATGAGTCTGCGCCGGATCGCGGAAGAAGTAGCCGAGGCGTTCGAACTGGCAGTAGGTTTCTTCACCCGCCTGGGCCAGGGAGGGTTCCACCCAGGCCTGGGTGGTTTCCAGCGAGGCGGGATTCAAGTGTTCCCGAAAATCCTGTCCCTCCGCGTCGGGCAGTTCGGCTTTGAAAAGGCGATCGTAGAGCCGGACTTCGGCGGGCGAGGCATGGGCAGCGCTGACCCAGTGGATCGTGCTTTTGACCTTGCGTCCCGCCGTCGGGCCGCCTGACTTGCTGCCGAGATCCGCCGAGCATCGAAGTTCCACCACGCGGCCTGCTGGGTCTTTCACCACCTCGTCGCAGCGAATGATATAAGCGTACTTCAGCCGCACCTCGCCGCCCGGGCGAAGGCGGAAAAACTTGGGAGGCGGATTCTCCATGAAATCGCCCTGTTCGATCCACAGTTCGCGCCCGAACGGCAGTTCGCGGGTGCCGGCGGCCGGATCCTCGGGATTGTTGATGGCGGACATCATTTCCGAGCGATCTTCCGGCCAATTCGTCAGGACCACCTTGAGCGGGCGCAGGACGGCCAGTCGTCGCACTGCCCGGGCGTTCAAGTCTTCGCGGATGCTGTGCTCGAACAGGGCGATGTCGGTGATGCTGTTGAATTTCGTGACCCCGATGCGGGCGCAGAAGTGGCGGATCGCGGAAGCCGGGACACCCCGGCGGCGGAGCCCGGCGAGGGTGGGCATGCGGGGATCGTCCCAGCCCGAGACGCGCTTCTCCTCCACGAGTTGCAACAGTTTGCGTTTGCTGGTGAGCGTGTAGCCCAAGCTCAAGCGCGCGAACTCGTATTGCCGGGGCATCGGACGGGGGACATTCAACTGGTCCAGGATCCAATCGTAGAGCGGACGATGGACCTCGAACTCGAGGGTGCAGATGGAATGGGTGATGCGCTCGACGCTGTCGCTCAAACAGTGGGCGTAGTCGTACATGGGATAAATGCACCAAGCCGCGCCCGTGCGGTGATGCTCCGCGTGGCGGATGCGGTAGAGGGCTGGATCCCGCAGATGAAGATTGGGCGAAGCCATGTCGATCTTCGCGCGCAATGTTTTGGCTCCGTCGGGGAATTCGCCCGCCTTCATCCGGCGGAACAAATCCAGGTTTTCGGCCACGGAACGATCGCGGTAGGGGCTGTCTTGACCGGGCCGGTCGGGAGCACCCCGGTGTTCGATCATTTTGTCCGGCGAAAGATCGCAGACGTAAGCCTTCCCGGCTTCGATGAGTCGCTCCGCGTAGTCATACAATCGTTGAAAATAGTCGGACGCGTAGAAGGGTTGTGGCATCGCTCCCTCGCTCTTGGCAAGGCCCAGCACTTGATCGGCCCAACCTTCGATCAGCCAACGGACATCCCGTGTGATGGATTCGACATACTCCGTGTCTTCGCGGGTTGGATTGGTGTCATCCATCCGCAAGTGGCAGAGGCCACCAAACTCCCGGGCGATGCCAAAATTGAGGCAGATTGATTTCGCGTGGCCGATGTGAAGGTAGCCGTTGGGCTCCGGGGGAAACCGCGTGCGGGGAGCTTGAAAACGCCCGGCCGCCAAGTCCGCGGCGACGATGGCTCGGATGAAGTCGGACGGCGCGGGTGAGGTGGGGGCGTCGGTCATGGGTGGAGTTTGGGGCGTGCCGGGAGGGCTGGCAAATCGGGAAATCCCAAGAACGCTTGCCCTGAACGGCCAAATTCCCGAAGGTCTCCCCGCCGGATGAGGACCGGGGGGCCCGCATCGAGCTCCGATCGAAGGCGAAGAAAACTAATGGGTGGCGCAACCGTAGCGGATAAAGGCCGCGATATAGACCACGGAAACACCGAGCATCGGCCAGGCGCCGAGTTTGCCTCCGTGGGACCAATGCCAGATCGACAGCACAAAGGCGGCCATGATAAAAAGATGAGCGAAGATCGCGGCGAACGCTTTCATCCCGGAAGTTTGCGATGGCTCCCGCCGTTGATCAAGTCCTCTCCCTTGGAAAACAGCAGTTCTCATTTTGCATGGAACAAGGTGGGGCGCGCACTCCGCAGCGCGCCGAGACCGGCTGTTTCCAAGAGCGGCGCGCTGCGGAGTGCGCGCCCTACCCGTCAAAATGAGAATTGCTTCTTGGAAAAAATGCACGGCGCTGGGCTCGCACATGGGTGGGTGCGCGACCGTCCCCGCGGTCGGTTGATGGGGGAACATGCTCAATGGGGTTCAGTTCAGTTCCTCTCCTGGACGCGCGGCCCGAAGCCACGGCTAAGGAACAATCCATCCGAGAAGGGACTACGCAGGACGCGGATTTTACGGATGGACCGAGGGTATCTTTCATGAGCGAGCCTCCGGCAGTCTTTGATTTGGCCGATTTGGGTTGGGACCAGCGGAGGAGCGAGGAATGGGCTTCGCATGCCGACAAAGGATGGGTGGCCGGGCGCGTGGCGACCGAAGGGAAGCACGCTTATCGAGTCGTCACGATGGATGGAGAGCGGGAAGCCGTTCTTCCGGGCAAGCTTTCCCGCCTTCCTTCCGCCGAACTGCCGAAAGTAGGCGACTGGGTGGGAGCCGAACGGTTGCCCGGCGAGGAGAAGCTTCGCATTCAAACGTTCCTCACTCGTCGCGCCAAACTCGTCCGTAAAGACGCTGGCAAGTCGGTTGAGGAGCAAGTGCTGGCCGCGAATGTCGATCTCGTCTTTGCGGTGCAACCTCTTGACGACCGTTTCAATCCACGACTGTTGGAACGGCATTTGGTGATGGCTCGAGAAGGCGGAGCGTGTCCGGTTGTGGTTTTGAACAAAGCCGACTTATGCCGCGACCTCAAAGGGGCCGAACAACTCGCCCGCGAGGCAGCGCCCGGTGTGGAGATCTTCACGGTCAGTGCCAAAACGAGATTGGGAATGGCTCGTCTGCGGCAAGCCCTCACGGCCGGGCAGACGGCCGTGTTTCTGGGTGCCTCCGGCGTGGGGAAGTCGAGTTTGGTGAATCGGCTTTACGGGGAGTCGGTGCAGGAGACGCGGGCGGTGCGTGACACCGATGGCAAGGGCAGGCACACGACCACCTCCCGGGAGTTGATCCTGCTGCCTGGAGGCGGTCTGGTGATCGACACTCCGGGGCTGCGGGAATTTCATCTTTGGTCGACGGCGGAAGGTTTGGCTCAATCATTTCAGGACATTCTCGAATGGGGCCGCGGATGCCGTTTTCGGGATTGTGCGCATGTCTCCGAGAATCCTTGCGCGGTCAAAGACGCGGTGGCCCGTGGACTCCTGGATCCGGCGCGTTATGCCAGCTACATCAAGTTGAGTGCGGAAGCGACGGCTGTTTCTCGCGATCGGCGGCCGCCCAAGCTCAAGGGTGGAAAACGCCCGCGGCCTGGGGAAGAGGATTGGCAGCACGAGGATTGATCCTACCGACGAACTTGATGCTCAAGTTCGTCGGGAGGTCTGAAGCTCAGGGATGAGCGGTCCGCCCCTTGCCCATGAAGCATCGGCGCTGGAGACCTGAAATCCGCACACCCCGGGTATGGGCACCGGGGACGCTGGCATCCCTCCGGGATGCACCGACTTGGGCGACCCGGTGGACCGGTGGTATCGTCGCTGCGCTTCTCAACCACCGGCTAATAGCTGGCAAGCCTCCGGCTTGCGACTGAGCCGCTTCACGTCACTCTGGTCTCACATCCCTTCTGCATCCGTCCCGCATCTCCCGCTCGGGGTCAGGATGTCTGAATCTGAAAACGGCAATGAATCAGCATCGATCTCTCGCAAGCTTTGACGTATCTCGACGCTGCTGAATTGCCGTTTTCAGGTTTAAGATTCGATCCGCGCCGGGGTGAAATTGAGTGAGTTCTGCGCCCCAGGCCCTTGCCCTGGGACAAACCGCGGAACAGGGACGACATTTCCGGTCTAGGCGGGGGAGAAAGGGTTGCCTTTTGAATTCGAATTCAGCTTGGGCAAATGCAGGGGGGCGAAGGCCACGTAGATCCAGCCGATGGGGAAATGCAGGGCAAAAGCGATCAGCAAAGCGATCAAGGGGATCCAGCGCAGGCCGTAGAGTGCGATGGCGCCGGTCAGAAAAAGTGCACCGGGGAGCAGGGCTGCCGCCGTGAGTTTGAGAGCTCCAGAAGCGTCGCAATGTCGATCAAAATAGAACGCGATAAAGCGAGCTCCCGGGGCGTAAACCAGCATGAGTGAAACCCACGAAATCCCCAGAAAAATCATCGTTCCACTCGCGATTCCGGCCAGGAGCAGCGGCTGGAACGAGGTCCACCAAGCCAGAGTTTGCACCGGATCCAGGGGCATATTCAGCTGGTGCCGCGGTGGAAGGTCGAGGAATCCGAGCAGGGAACGCAGCCGGTCCGAATGACGTCCGATTTCCCACTGAAAATCCGCCGCCTGTCCGGTGTCGCCCTCCGGGTCGAGATTCAGGATCATGGCGAACCAGGCATTTTCGCCGAGCAGCTTTGAACCTGCAGCGGGCCAGTGAAGGCGGCCTGATTGCAAAGCGGCACCCGGAGGGATGGCACCGATGGACTGACGCACGACAGGGAAGATCCGGGCGTGGCAGAACCAAGCGACCAGCACTGCGCAACCGAGCGCGACGGCGAACTGGGCGGCCCACAGTCTGAACCAGGACGCGACGGCGAACTGGGCCGTCCCGCCGACCGTGAGCGGTTGCGGGAATCGCGGCTTCATGAGGGAATTTCAGCGTCCGGCATGACGTCTCGTTCGGCGACCTCGACGAGAGCCCACGCCGCAGCGAAGGCCGCCTTTCGCACTCCGTGCCGTGAGCCCCTCGTCGCGAACTCCGTCAGGAGCTCTGGGCGGGCGGCTCAGTGGCCGGAGCGGACGCGGCGGCCCCTGGAGCGGGCGGTGTCAGTGTCAAAGGCAAAGGATAACGCAGTTTCATGACGTCATCCACCAGGACCTCCACATAGTAAGTTCCCGCCGCCTTGAATTCGACTTGGCCGAAGACGCTGACGTTGGTCGAGTTATGGGCGATATCCTGCAGCGCGAATTTTACCTGGCTCTTGCGCAAGACGGTGGTTTGGTCGGCAGCGATCAGGCGGACTGATTCGGTGAACTGCCCGACCCCTGCCGTCCAGCGGTTGAACACGCAGATTTTGAAAGCGGTGATTGGGACTTGAGGGACGCGCACGAACGCGACCACGCCGAGGATGATAAAGTTGCCGCTGGCTTCCTGGCGGACATCTTCGCACAGGAGGGAGCACTGCAGGTCAGGGAGAATGCGGGCGGGTTGCATGGGGAGACTTGGAATCGGTTGGGTCTGATTTCAGTTGTTGCAGTGATGGAACGAAAAAGGGGTTGCCGGCATCAACCGGCGCCTGCCAGCTCCGCGGCGCGCACGGTGTTGCGCATGAGCATCGCGATCGTCATCGGCCCCACGCCTCCAGGATTGGGCGTGATTTTTCCCGCGATTTGGCGGACGGCCTCAAAATCGACGTCCCCCACCAGGCGCGTGCCACTCTTGGCCGAGGGATCCGCGATGCGGTTGACCCCCACATCGATGACGACGGCGCCCGGCTTGACCATGGCGGCGGTAACGAATCGAGGGACCCCCATGGCGGCGATCAGGATATCGGCGCGGCGAGTGTGATCGGTCAAGTCGCGCGTTCGGGAGTGACAGAGGGTGACCGTGGCGTCGGCGTGGACGTCTTTTTGAATGAGCATTGCCGCCATGGGTTTTCCCACAATATTGCCGCGGCCCAGAATCACCACGTGCGAGCCCGGAATTTCCACCTCCGAGCGAACGAGCAACTCCAGGACCCCTGCCGGGGTGCAGGGCCTGAATCCGTCGCGTTCCCCCAGCATGAGACGTCCGACGTTTTCCGGGTGGAAGCCATCGACATCCTTCCGAGGCGAGACAGAGGCGTAGACTCTTTCCGACACGCTGGGCGGGGGGAGAGGCGCCTGGACGAGGATGCCATGCACGGAACGGTCCCGATTGAGGTCATGGATGCGCCGGAGCAGTTCTGCTTCGGAGGTCGTGGCTGGCAGAACGATGGTTTGGGAGGCGATGCCGAGTTTGGCGCTCGCCTGTTCCTTCATGCCCACATAAACCTTCGAGGCGGGGTCTTCGCCTACACGGATGAAAACCAATCCTGGCACGATACCGCGTGCGATCAGCCCTTGGGCACGCTGGGCGGACTCTTCCAGGATTTGGCCGGCAATCGCCCGTCCGTCGATGAGTTGAGCTTCCGGCACGGTTAATCAGGGCACGATTCTAAGATCTTCGACGTCAATGATCGGGGTGTTGGGCCAGCGGCGATCCACGAGTTCTTCGCCGGTGACAAGCAGTTTGCGGCCGACGAAATCTTTGAGGGTGATACCGAGTTTATGGGTGACCAGGAAGTTGATCACGCGACCCGACTCTTCGCTGACGAGCTGGTAGTCGTCCGGCGCTTGGATGTTGCGCGCCTTTTTCACGATGCCTTCACGGGAAATCACGCGTTTCGGGGGCGGCTCCTCGTTTGAAGGGCTTGGGCGTGCGGAAGTGACTGGCGGTTCGGCGGGGGCAAGATTCGTGGGCTCGGGTTTCGGAGGAGATAAGGTTGCGGTTGCTGCCACCGGAGTTTCGGGGGCCGGAGGCGGGGTCGGCGCCTTCACACTTTCCGTCGAGGGTGGGTTGGAATTGGAAGCAGGCGGTACCGCCGGTTTCGCCACATCGGGGGCGCTGGACAAATCCCTTACGGGCAGCGGCGTCTGGATCGTTACGGGTGGCGGGGCTTTGGTATTGGGAGCTGAGGCGACGGGAGGAACACTGGCCGGCGGATGCATGGGGGCGGCCCCGCGGGTGATCAAATCGGCGGCGACGAAACCGAACGTGTTGGTGGGGGCTTCGATCTCCATCCAGTCTCCGACGGTGCGGATCTCTTTCAGGACCGCGCCTTTATCGACCGTGCCTAGAATGCTGTAGTTTTCGCCGACGCCTCCGCGGATGTTCAATTTCCGGACGGTGACCGACTTGGAGGCCGGATCGACGTGGGAAGCGTTGACCCAGACCGGCGTGTTGGCGGGCATGCGGATCTTGAGCCAGGCCGGGGGTGTGCCGGTTTCCTGCTTGGCCCCTGCGGCTGCGGCTTCGTCAAGGATGACCACCGATTCACCCTTGCTCAATTGGGTGATCACCTCGCTCTGCAGCGAGGCTTTGCCTCGCACGTTGACGCGATCTGCGCGTACCGAGCCGAGGTCCGATGCGTTTTGCGCCTGCAGCCCCGCTGCCAGGAGGGCTAAACAGGCACGGCCGAGGATTCGCCGCCAAAAGGGAGACGATGTCATACGGTTGCCAGTAAAGTTTTTATCTCGGGCGCTGTCAATGTCCTCCAGCGCCCCGGTTTCAGTGAAGCCAGCTTGATGGAACCGATTTGGAGGCGGACGAGGCGAAGCACTTCGTGTCCCAGGACTTCCATCATGCGCCGCACTTCATGGTTTTTGCCTTCGGTGATGACAATTTCAAGCACGCTCACGGAGTTGCTCGATGAGATCAAGCGTGCGAAGGCCGCTTTCAGGCGCTCGCCCTCGTGTTCGACGCCCTGCCGGAGTCGGCCCAGTCCGTCGGGATGGAAGCGTCCGGCGACTGTGACCACGTACGTTTTCCGGACCTGATAGCGTGGATGCGTCTGCCGCAGGCAAAAATCCCCGTCGTTGGTCAGGAAAATCAAACCTTCACTCTCCCGGTCCAGGCGGCCGACGGGATAGACATTACTCCATTCGGCCGGGAGGAGATCCATGATGCTTGGACGTCCTTCCGGGTCTTTCCTGGTGCAGAGCACGCCTTTCGGTTTGTGCAGCGCCAGGTAGATCTTGCGCTTGATTTTGACGGGATCGCCATCCACGGCAATCCGGTCACGCTCCGGGTCCGCCTTTGCCCCGAGTTGGCTGACGGCCTTGCCGTTGACCGTGACTCGTCCCGCGGTGATGAATTGCTCCGCGGCTCGCCTGGAAGCGATGCCGGCGTCGGCGAGAATCTTTTGCAGTCGGATCAAGATATGGGGGAGGTGAGGTTCCGAAGAGGAACGATGACGTCCTCACCCGGTGAACATACCTGAAGTCAACCCGGTTGGGGAAACCTTTTTGGAAAGGACTCAAGAGCCTTGACTGCGCAAGGCTTGGGAGCAGGTAAGGATTGAAGCCGTCAGGAGGACTTCTCCACCAGCTCCGGAGCGTTCCGGAAGGATGCGAATGGGGGCGGACTACTCGGGCTTCGTTTTGCGAAGGCCCGTAACCCGTTCGCCATCCTTGTACTGGCCGCGTTTGCGCAGGAGTTCGACGCGCTCGAAGCGCTTCAACACGTTTCGTTTTGCGCCCATGCTGCTGGACGCCCGGAGGCTGCGATGCTGTGACATAGCTGAATGCGTCCGCGGCTGGCTGTCCCATGACCTTGATCGGCCTGGGAACGCCCCCGCGAAAGGTGGGTGGTTCTAGCAAACATCCCGGGGAATGCAACCGGTTATTTTTATGGTTGCAGTAAAGCGGTGCCTCCAGAGGTGGTCGGTGACCGGGTTGTCGTGGTCACGCCGACAGCCCTGTCTGCAGTGGCGCAGGCTGCCCAGCCTGCGGGGCGACGAAGGAAACTAGCCCGCATAGTTATGCACGGGACGCCCGGTGAGGACACCGGGCCTACAAACACAGAGGCAGGCGTGATGGTAGGCCGCGTGCCCTCACGCGGCAAACTGTAGCGGATTCAAGCTCAGTATGAATGATCCGGGCCAGGCGCGTGGAGAGCATGGAAGGGCATCGTTCTTCATCCGCCGGGCCGCCGGGCCGTCGGCGATACGGCAGGCCTGGGCAGCCTGCGCCACACGACCGACCACTTCGGTATCCACGGCCCGTAAAGCAGGGCATCCACAGGTTGTCGGTGATGCGCGCGGCAGCGCCGTGAACGGCGCGCCCCGACAACCAGCGGATGCACCGCCAGTCAAGAGGGAACGGTTTGCGATGAGGATTCTGAAGCGATCGAACGGGAAAAGAAGCTCTGGAAATCGAGGATGAGGTCGGAAGCCGATGATTTCCTGTCAGATCTGGGAGTCCTTCCTCAACACGCCTTCCAAGACTTTCCAGATATTCCCGGCCAGGATCTCTTGACCCTCCGCCGTAGGATGGATGCGGTCGGGTTGGTTGAGTTCTGGCACCCCGCCGACACCTTCAAGTAGGAAAGGCACGAGATCGACCCGATGTTTTGCCGCCAATTCCGGATAGATCACGCGGAAAGCTTCGGTGAAGGCGTCCCCCATGTTGGGAGGCATTTGCATGCCGGCCAGGACAATTCGAATCTTGGGGTACTTGCCTTTCGCTTTCTCAATCATCTTTTCAAGGTTGGCGCGGGTCGTGGCAGGTTGGATCCCGCGTAGTCCGTCGTTACCTCCCAACTCGATGAGAAGCACATGAATCTCCCGGCGCAACAGCCAATCCAGCCGTCTTAATCCTCCCGCTGTGGTGTCGCCGCTGACTCCGGCATTGATCACTTCGAAGGCGAGGCCCGCGGCATCCGCTCTCCGCTGGAGCAGCGCGGGGAACGCCTGGGCAGGATCGAGTCCGTATCCGGCCGCCAGACTGTCTCCCAGGACCAGCACGGTTCGTTTGGCCGGCGGAGCATCGGGGGTGGACCAAGCTGTCGTGATGAAGCCCGCCAGCGCCCCGGCGAAGGTTCTGCGTTTCATCAGCGGAATCTTCACGGTCCGGCTACGCCTGGGGCGCGTAGAGTTTCTGGGTGTATTCCTGAACCATGCGCCACGTGTTGTACTGCGGCACGAGGGTGACCATGGCGCGCCGGATCTTCTTGATCCACTGCCTGGGCAGGCCTGCGGCGTCACGATTGAAAAAGCAGGGGATCACGTCCTCGGTCAAGGCACGGTAAAGGTTTTCGCTGTCGCGGCGGTCCTGTTCTTCCACGGACGCTGGATGGCTGTCGTCGCCGATGGCGAAACCGTTCGTGCCGTCGTAGCCCTCGCGCCACCAGCCGTCCAGGATGCTGAGATTCAAGCAGCCGTGGCAGCCTGCCTTCATCCCGCTGGTGCCCGACGCTTCGAGCGGGCGGCGGGGGTTGTTGAGCCAGACGTCGCAGCCGGACACCATCTGGCGGGCGACGTGGATGTCGTAGTTCTCGATGAACACCAAATGCCCCTTGAGCTCGCTGAATTTCGAGAGGTGGATGATGTGCTGGATGAAGCGCTTGCCTTCATCGTCGCGCGGGTGTGCTTTGCCGGCGAAAATGAATTGCACGGGGCGCTGATCGTCTCGGGTGAGTTTGATGATGTTCTCGAATTGTTGAAAGATCAGCGGCGCTCGTTTGTAGGTCGCGAATCGCCTCGCAAAACCGATCGTCAAAGCATCGGTGCGCAGCAAGCCGTCGAACTCGATAAAGTCGCGGCTGCTGACGCGCTGACCCTGGAGGAGCAGACGCCGCCGGCAGAACTCCACCAGTTCGCGGCGCAGTCGGTAGCGCAAAGCCCAGAGTTCTTCGTCCGAGACGAAGTTCGGATCGGCCAGTTTCAGCCAGAATTCGGGCTGATTGACTTTCTCCTCCCATGGGATCTCGGGTTTGCGAAGCCAAAAGCTGGTGGTTTCGCCGAGCAAAGCCGAGGGGGTGTCGGACGGGGGCACGACAGACAACTTGCGCCGCCAGAACCGCCGCATGGGCCCCTTCATCCAGCCCATCAAATGAATGCCATTCGTCACGTGGCCAATGGGCACCTGCTCCGACGGGACTCCGTAGAGGCTGGTCCACATGTCGCGGCTCACTTTTCCGTGCAGTTCGCTCACCCCGTTTGCGGCGCGGGAGCACCGCAGGGCGAGCACGGTCATGCAGAAAGGCTCGTGCTCGTCGGCGGGATGCACGCGTCCGAGCCCCATGAGTTCCTGATGGCTCAGTCCGAGTTGGCTGGAGAATTTCTGGCCGGCATAAAGCATCAAGTCGGAGCTGAAACGATCATGGCCGGCCTCCACCGGAGTGTGCGTGGTGAAGAGGCAATGGCGCCTTGTGGCTTCGAAGGCTTCGGCGAAGACTTTGCCCTCGGCGATTTTCTCGCGGATGAGTTCGAGGGTGAGGAACGCCGCGTGGCCCTCGTTCATGTGATAGACGGACGGCACCACCCCGAGAGCCCGCAACAACCGGACACCTCCCACGCCCAGCAGCATTTCCTGCATGATGCGGGTGCCGCTGTCCCCTCCGTAGACCCGCAAGGTCAGGTCTCGGTAATGGGGTTCGTTTTCCGGGCGGTTCGTGTCGAGGAGATAGACCGGACAACGTCCCACATTGACTCTCCAGGCTTGAAAGTAAACCTGGCTCATGGCAATGCGCACCGAGCACACCAGGGGTTCGCCGCGCGCGTTCAGGACGGGGTCAAGAGGCAGGTTCCTCGGGTTCAGCAGAGTGTAATACTCCGTCTGCCAGTTGTTTTGATCGATGGATTGTTGGAAATAGCCTTCCCGGTAGAAGAGGCTGATGCCGACCAGGCCCAATCCGAGGTCGCTTGCCGATTTGGCATGATCCCCGGCGAGCACGCCCAAGCCTCCCGCCGAGATGGAAAGTGTTTCATGGAAACCGAATTCGGCCGAAAAATACGCGATCGGATTCTTTCGGAACTGCGGCGCTTCCTTCCCGGCCCAGGTATCCGTGGCGTTCAAGTAATCCTCGAACGACCTGAGCACTTCTTTCACCCGCCTCGCGAATTCCTGGTCTTGCAGCCGCGCGCGCAGTTCCTGTTCCGGCACCTCGTGCAGGACCGCGACCGCGTTGTGATAAAGATTCTGCCATCCCCTCGGCGACAGTTCTTGAAAGATTTCCTGGGATTCCTGGTTCCAAGTCCACCAAAGATTCTTCGCCAGCCGGTTCAATCCCAGAATGAGATGGCTGACTTCGTCACTGCTTAACGGGGGCGTCGTGATGTTCATGAATCGAGATCGACCGATCGCCCGAAGAGCTTAATCGCGCGTGCCCGGGCGCGGGCAACGGAAGTTACGTGCCGTGCCGGGGGCCAGCAAACAAATTCAGCGAACCCAAACGTTCCGAATCTGCACGCCACCCCGCCGCACCTCCAGGCGCACGGCGCTCCCACGCCAAACCGAGGGCCCGGCGGCTTCCCGTACGACGGGATCACCATTGACTTCCACGGTCCACCGTTCTCCGTTCCGCAGCAGACGGGTGAGGTTCCAGTCGCCCAACGGACGGTCGGCGTTCCGTTCCGGAGGCGTCAAGCCCTCGAGTCCGCCACTGCCGCCGGGAGCGGATTCAAGTTGGAGCCGCAGCCCTCCGCTGCCTCCTAACCCCAAGCTGGCCGCGCCGGCGTCCAAGTGGCGTCGAATGTCGAGCCCATCCTGCCGTTCAACCCAGGCCGGAGGTTGCGGGAGTCTCCATTCAACGAGGATTTCCTCGCCCGCGAATGGTTTCACGGATTCCAGGACCGCGCCGTTGCCTTCGCCGATCAGGAGCCCGTCGCGACGCGACCATGCGCCGGACACGTTCTTCCACCCATCCAAACTGCTCTCCTTCAACCACGCCATTCCTCCCGTCCCCGCAGACTCTCTGGTGCGCAGCAGCCGAGGGTCCGTTTGGCGCGAGGCCACGAATGCCACGAGATCACGGAATTCCTCCAAGCCAAGCCCGGCATGCAATCCGTCGGGCATCAGTGATTTTTCACTGGTACGCCGGTTGACAATGTTCACCCGGGGGATGGTGTGGGTGCGGCCCGAGGCATCGACGAGCGTGACCCCGTCCCCGGTATCCGCCTTTAAGGCTCCCGCGATTTCCTCGCCGTCCCGGGTTTCGACGATGACTTGTTGGTATCCCTCGCGAACCGCGCGACTGGGGTCCAACAAGCTTTCGATGAGTTGCGCTTTCGAAAACTGAGATCCGGCCAGCGTCAAGTCGGGTCCTGCCGTTCCGCCGACCCCCGCCAGTGCGTGGCACCGGACACAGGCGACGCCACTCTCGTCAAAAAAGAGCCGCTGACCGGCGAGAAGATCTCCGCCCTCCGCCAAGGCTGCCTTGGTAAATTCCTCCGGACCCGGAGTGGCAGGGGTCGAAGCAAAGAAAGGATGCGCCAATGCGGCCGCGTCTCCGGCAAAGATGGTTTTCAGTTCGGCCATCACAGGTCCGGAGAGCATTCCCGCTTTCGGCGCGAGTTCCTGGAGCAACGAAGCGCGAAGGGGTTGCATCGACTTGCGGACTTTTTCCCGCAGGGCGGGATCGGCCGAGGCTAATGCCTCGAGGTGCGCGGGCAGTGCGCGGATGTCGGAAAAGCGGGCCAGGGCCAGCCGGGCGGGCGTTTTCCATTCCGTCATGGCCCAAGCTTCCAAGAGCGGTGGGATTGCCAGCGGATGCGCCAATTGCCCCAGTGCGTTCACCGCCGCCAGCCGCTCTCGATCGTTGCCGGAACGAAATCGTTCCTTGAGCACCGGGATCGCGTTGGACCCCCCCGCCTTGGCCAAGGCCTCGATCGCAGCGAGCCGAACCTCTTCCCGGGGATGTTGGATGGCGCGAATGAGGGTCCCGGTCGAGGATGCCAGGCCGAGACTCCCCAAGGCGCGGGTCGATGCCACGCGGACGGCGTCTGTGTGCGCGGGACGGTCCAGCATCGCTTCCAACGCTTCCCGGTACTCCGCCCGGGGTTGACGGGTCACGCCCCCGATCAATTGCAACCATTCGGATTCCTGCAATGCAGTTGATCCTAACAGGCCCGTGATCCAGCGCGCGGTTCCCGCGGAACTCAATTCGAGCAGTCCCGCCACCGCGGCCGTCCGAACTCTAGGCTCCGGATCGGACTGGGCGAGCCGGCTCAATTCGGCGGCCGATGCCTCGTCCCTCGCGTCCCCCAAGCCGGTTGCCGCGAGCTCGCGAATTGCGGGTTCCTCGTCGTCTAAATACTTCCTCAGAGCTTCAAGAATGGCCGGGGTTTCCGACCAGCGCTCCGTTTTTCGAGGTGTGGGCGCCTTCGCCGGATGATACGCCCACCATTCGCCTTTCCAGGGCGCCGGCTGATGGGAGAGCGTCGCCAGCAGGCGCACGGACTCGATTCGCGCGGGCGCGGAGACCCTGGTCGATGCCAAGTCGAGCAACACCTTGGCCAGTTCCGCCTGGTAAACCTCGCGCATCGCGAACGCAACGCCTTCACGGACCTTTTCCCGAGCATCGGAAAACCCGCGGGCGATGGTCTTCCAACTCTCAGGATGCAGTGTCCCGATGCGCTGCAAAGCGCGGAACGCCGCGTGTCGCAAGAACAAGTCCCCGTCCGCCAGCGATTCCACCAAGAACGGAATAGCCTCGGTCGACCCGATTCTGCCCAGCGCCGTGGCAGCTTGGAACCGGACCGATACGTCGGCACGGCCTTGGACCAGCGCACTCGAGAGCAAGGGAACCGCTTCGCTCATCCGTCGATTCCCCAGTTGACGCGCCATTTGCCGCGCGACGACGGCGTTGGTCTCGTGGAGGAGCTCGGTCCAATGCGAACGCAACACCCGGCCGTGTTCGATGGTGTCCAGCGCCCATAAGGCGTGGATCCGTGCCTGCGGGCTGAAATTTCGATCCAACACCACGCTCTTAAGCGCGTCCGCCGCGGACGCCCCTTGCCGGGACAAGCTGCGTTGTGCGGTCAACCGAACCGCATGGGAGGGGTGGGTGAGGGCCGTGATCAGTTCGAGGGTGGGAACCGTCCGGGTTTCACCCATTGCCAGCGGACGCCACCAATCCGGCCGGGGAGCGGCGGGTTCGGGCGACTCGCGCACGAGCCGCCACAGCCTGCCGACGGTGGCCTGAGCCTTCACATCGCGGTGCTGCCAGTCACAGATGAAAAGAGATCGTCCGTCGGAGGAAAACGCGATACCGACCGGACGAAAATCCTCAGGGATTTCCTGGAAGAGATCCTGATGTCGCGCGACTCGAAACGTGGCTCCATGGCGCTCCAGGGCCACGCGCGTGACCTGGCGTTTGCCGAAGTCGGCTTGGAAGAGATGGCCCCTGAATTCGAATGGCCAGCCGTCCTCGAGGGCCACCTCCACTCCCGTGGCGGCGCCTGCTCCAAAGTCATGCATCATCCAGAGCGTGTAAGGACGCTGCGGAATGAAATCGTGGGGATATCCATAAAACCCGCCATCGATCATATGCGTCAGGCGTCCCATCCACTGATGCTCGTCCGTGTTGTCGTAGGTGAACAGTTCGTCCTCGGCGTCGCGGCCCATGTCCAGGATGTTGCGCACACCCGTGGAAAAGATTTCCAGTTCCGTGCCGTCCGGACGCATCCTCAGAATGCCTCCTCCTTTCAGGTTCACCACCGAACCATCCCTTCCCCGGCATTGGTAGAGTCCCTTGTCTCCCACCGCGACGTAGAAACGTCCGTCCAGGCCGAGCCTGAAGTTGGCGGGCACGTGGTCATTCCAATCGAGCGCCCATGGATTGGGCAGCGTGGATTCAATGAGGTCGAACGGTTCTCGTCCCTCCCCATGTACGTCGCGGAAACGGGTGAAGCGCGGATTGTGGAGGACGTAGAGATGTCCTTCCAGATATTGCATGCCGAACACCGCGTGCAAGTTCGTGGCGAACACCGTGACGCGGCCGTCAGGGAAAAAGGTCAAGATGCGGCCCTGCCGGGAGTCCGGCGGAGCTTTGATATCCATTGGATCTTCGGCGACGAAGAAGCGGCCGTCGGGCGCCGCGCACACCACGCTGGGGTGCTGCACCCGCGGGGCTTCTGCGATCAGTTCGATGCGCCAGCCTGGCAGTGGAACCGGGGCTGTCGGCGCCGCATGAGCCTGGGTCGGAGCGTCACGAAGCACTCCGCACCAAGAGATCAACAGTCCGAGCCGGAGCAACAGGTTCATGGGACCGCGATCAAGCCGGGAATGCGCGGGCCTGTGAAGCTCAAAGTCGTTTCAGATTCGGACGCTTCAGCGGAGCGTGGCGTTTACGCCGCAACAAGGTGTGTCTTCAAAGGGGCATGGCAGGTTCAACGGGCAAGGTTGCTGCCAGGGCGAAGGCATCCACCCAGGGCGGGCCATGGAGTGGGAGGAGATCGCCGCGGCAGATTGGCGCGAGCGGAAGCGCCGTGAACGGCGCGGTCCGGGCGGCGGCGGAGCGCGGCGTTTACGCCGCATCCGGGTCTACGTGCAAGCGGGTGAGGCGCGTTCGAGGCGGTTGGTTTGGCGCGCGAGCGAACGGTTGCACCGTTGGCAGGCGGCGCGTCCGGAGGGACTCGGTGCGGGCGGGTTTGCGAGGGCTGAAGCGCCGTGAACGGCGCGGTCCGACAACTTGCGGATGCACCGAAGGTGTAGCCTGCATGACCAAACAAAGGCGGAAGCGTAATGGCCGGGTAAGTCGCGAAATCCTGAACCGGTTGAGCAGAGTTGCCTCAGCAGAGGGGAGGCTCTCTCGGGGGCACAAAGACACAGTGAGAAGGGATACGAAGCCCGTCGCTCTCACGGGGTCACTGGATTACGCACATACTTCCCCATCTTCGTGGCTCCGGGAGGTGCCTTTCTTTTCCTTGTGACTGACGTCCTGTGCAGGCTGAGAATTCCCCTCTCTCTGGCTCTCTCCCCACTCGTGCCTCGCGGGGCGAGAGGGAAAGCGATGTGATGCCCGTGCGATGCGAACGTCTTACGGGCACCACGAACGAGCTCTGTTCCGTCCTCTGCGTCCTTCGCGGCCTCTGGGTGGGGAAAAGCAAGTTGCAGAAGTGAATAGGCTCGCGCAGAGACGCAGCGGGCGTGGAGTGATGGAAAAGCCCTCGATCCGTCCCCCGGGGCGTTTTGAATTCCTGTCCCTGAGTATTTCGAGGATGTGGCATGGGTGCCGTGCATCCC